>NZ_VRUV01000073.1:0-13356 GCF_008039455.1 Methylobacterium sp. WL116 | reverse complement strand
GCCCCGGCGGCGTAGCGCGCCTCGCGGGCCCGCCCGAGCAGGACCCAGGCGGCGGCGAAGCGCGGGGCGCGCTCGAGCGCCTGCTCCGCCATCTCGGCGGCGCCGACGCAATCGCCCTCGGCCAGGCACGCCTCGGCATAGGCGAAGCGGCGGTCGGCCAGCAGGTCGCCGGAGCCGGTCTGGGACATGGTGGGGATCGATCCGGGTCTCGTCGGGACGACGCCCTATATCACCCCCGATCCCATCCACCGTCACCACGGGACCGATGACGCTTCGCGCCGGCGACCTTCTCACCCTCACCCGCGAGGGGCTGTACTGCCCGCTCGGGCGCTTCCACGTCGACCCGACCTGGCCGGTCGAGCGGGCGCTGATCAGCCACGGCCATGCCGACCACGCCCGAGCCGGCCACGGCAGCGTGCTGGCCACCGGCGAGACCCTGCGCATCATGGCGGTGCGCTACGGCGAGGACTTCTGCCGTGCGCGCCAGGAGGCGGCGCTCGGCGCGCCGATCCGCATCGGCGACGTGACGGTGCGGTTCGCCCCCGCCGGCCACGTGCTCGGCTCGGCGCAGATCGCGATCGAGGCCGGGGGCGTGCGCGTCGTGGTGTCGGGCGACTACAAGCGCGCGCGCGACCCGACCTGCCTGCCGTTCGAGGTGGTGCCGTGCGACGTGTTCATCACCGAGGCGACCTTCGGCCTGCCGGTGTTCCGCATGCCCGACACCGCGGCGGAGGTGCGCAAGCTCCTCGATTCCGTGGCGCTGTTCCCGGAGCGCGCCCACATCGTCGGCGCCTACGCACTCGGCAAGGCGCAGCGGGTGATGATGCTTCTGCGCGAGGCCGGCTACGATCGGCCGATCCACCTGCACGGGGCGATGGAGAAGCTGACCGAGCTGTACAAGCGCGAGGGCTTCGCGCTCGGCGAGACCCCCAAGGTGGCGGCGGCCGACCGGGCGAGCCTGAAGGGGGCCATCGTGCTGTGCCCGCCCTCGTCGATCCAGGACGTGTGGTCGCGAAAATTCCCCGATCCCGTCACGAGCTTCGCCTCGGGCTGGATGCGGGTGCGGGCCCGCGCCCGCCAGAAGGGCGTCGAGCTGCCGTTGGTGATCTCCGACCACGCCGACTGGCCGGATCTCTGCCGCACCATCCGCGAGACGGGGGCCGGCGAGGTCTGGGTGACGCACGGGCAGGAGGACGCGCTGGTGCACTGGTGCGGAAGCCAAGGGATCAAGGCCAAGCCGCTGCACATGCTGGGCTACGGCGACGACGGCGAGGCCGAGCCGGCCGCCGGGGACGCAGCCGAAGAGGCCGCCGCGTGAACGAGTTCGCCGAACTCCTCGACCGCCTGGCCTACGAGCCGCGCCGCAACGCCAAGCTGCGGCTGCTGCAGGATTACTTCGCCCGCACGCCCGACCCGGAGCGCGGCTACGCGCTCGCGGCGATGACCGGCACCCTGAGCTTTCGCGAGGCCAAGCCCGCGCTGATCCGCGGCCTCGTCGAGGCCCGGATCGACCCGGTGCTGTTCCGGCTCTCGCACAACTACGTCGGCGACCTCGCCGAAACGACCGCGCTGATCTGGCCGGGGCCCGTCGCGGACGCAGCGCCGGCCCCCTCTTCCGAGCGGGAGGGGGGGGCGGTCGGCGCGCCCGGCCCCGGCCACAACAACCCGCCCCCGCACGTGCCGACGCTCGCCGAGGTGGTCGAGACCCTGTCCACCATCCGCAAGGCCGACCTGCCCGGCCACCTGGCGACCTGGCTCGACGCGCTGGACGAGACCGGGCGCTGGGCGCTCCTGAAGCTCGTGACCGGCAACCTGCGCGTCGGCGTCTCGGCCCGGCTCACCAAGACCGCGGTCGGCGCGCTCGGCGGCCACGAGGCGGACGCGGTCGAGGAGGTCTGGCACGGGCTCAGGGCGCCGTTCGAGACCCTGTTCGCCTGGGCGGAGGGGCGCGGCCCGCGGCCCGAGACCCTGAACCCGGCCCCGTTCCGGCCGCCGATGCTGTCGCACCCGATCGAGGAGGAGACCGACTTCGACAAGCTCGCCCCGGCCGACTTCTCCGGCGAGTGGAAGTGGGACGGCATCCGCGTTCAGCTCGTCGGCGGGCGCGACGCGGCGGGCGAGCCGGTGGCGCGGATCTACTCGCGCACCGGCGAGGACATCTCCGGCGCCTTTCCCGACCTCGCCGAGGCCGTCACCTTCACCGGCACGCTGGACGGCGAGCTGCTGATCCTGCGCGAGGGCCGCGTGCAGAGCTTCAACGTCCTGCAGCAGCGCCTCAACCGCAAGGCGGTGACGGGCAAGCTGATGGAGGAGTTCCCGGCCCATGTGCGCGCCTACGACCTGCTGACCGCCGACGGAGAGGACCTGCGGGCCCTCGGCTTCCTGGAGCGGCGCGCCCGGCTGGAGGCGTTCGTGGCGACGCTCGACCACGCCCGCATCGACGTGTCGCCGCTGGTGCCGTTCGCGACCTGGGACGATCTCGCGGCGGCGCGGGCCGACCCGGCCGCGGTCGGGGCGGGCGACGACGCCGACGCGATCGAGGGCGTGATGCTCAAGCGCCGCGACAGCCCGTACCTGCCCGGCCGCCCCAAGGGCCCGTGGTGGAAGTGGAAGCGCGAGCCGCATCTGGTCGACGCGGTGATGATGTACGCCCAGCGCGGGCACGGGAAGCGCTCGTCGTTCTACTCCGACTACACGTTCGGGGTGTGGCGGGACGGCGCGGGCGGCCCCGAGCTGGTGCCGGTGGGCAAGGCGTATCACGGCTTCACCGACGCCGAGCTGGCCAAGCTCGACCGCTACGTCCGCAACCACACGGTCAAGCGCTTCGGCCCGGTGCGCGAGGTCGGCTACGGGATGGAGGGCGGATTGGTGCTGGAGATCGCCTTCGAGGGCGTGCAACGCTCGACCCGGCACAAGTCGGGCGTCGCGATGCGATTCCCCCGCGTCAGCCGCATCCGCTGGGACAAGCCGGCGGCCGAGGCCGACCGGATCGACCTTCTGGAACGCATCCTGGCGCGGGGCGAGCGCGAGACGATGCCGGGCACGACCCTGGAGACGACGGAATGAAGCGCGGCACGGTGGGACCCGTCGAGACCCTGTTTTCGGGCGAGATCCGGCGGCAGGCCGGCGCGCGGCTGACGATCGCGACGCCGGGGCCGGGCTTCACCGAGTTCACGGACGCGGTTGCCGCCTTCGTGCGCGGCAGCGGCGTCCGCGACGGCGTCGCCACGGTGTTCTGCCGGCACACCTCGGCCTCGCTGACCATCCAGGAGAACGCCGACCCCGACGTGCAGGCCGACCTGATGACGGCGCTGGACGGTCTCGCCCCGCGCCACGTCGCCTACGTCCACGGCGCGGAAGGGCCGGACGACATGCCCGCCCACATCCGCACGATGGTCACCGATTCCGCGCTGACGATTCCCGTGCTGGACGGCCGCCTCGCCCTCGGCACCTGGCAGGGCGTGTACCTGATCGAGCACCGCGACCGGCCGCACCGCCGGGAGATCGTCCTGGCGGTGGCGGGGGCTTGAGGGCGGATCGCCCCGCGCGTCCGTCTGTTCGAGCGGGGATGACCGTGCCCGCTCCGTCATTCCGGGCTCTGCTTCGCAGTCCCGGAATGACGGCGTGGGTGTGATGTCGATCGCAGGCGGCTCCGGCGATGACGGCACCATGCCGATATCGCCCCTGCCACCTCGCGCGTCCGCCAAGCTCCGGATCGGCGGCTGCGCCGAGGCCGCCTAGAGAAACTTCAGCGGGTCGGTCTCGGGCGGGGGCGGGGCGACGTCGGCGCGGTTCCACCAGCCGCCGCCGAGCGCCTGGAACAGGGCCGCGGTGTCGGCGTACTGCGTCGCGCGCGCGCCGGCCGAGGTGACGAGCGCCGAGAGGTAGCCCTGCTGGGCGATCAGCACCTGGGTCGAGTTCACGGCGCCGGCCGAGAACTGCTTGCGGATCAGCTCGAGGCTCTGGCCGGTGGCCTTCTCGGCGGCCGAGGCGGCGGCGACCGCGCCGGCGTCCGCCTGCAGCGCGCGCAGCGCGTCGGCCACGTTCTGGAACGCGGCGATCACCACCGCGCGGTACTGGGCCTGGGCCTGGGTGAGCGTCTCCTCGGAGGCGCGCTGGCGGCGATAGAGCGTGCCGGCGTCGAAGATCGGCGCGGTGGCTTGGCCGAGGATGGTGAAGAACCCGGCGCCCGGGTTGGCGATCTGCGCGAGCCGCACCGCGCTCGAGCCGCCGGCGCCGGTGATCGCGAATTGCGGCAGGCGGTTCGCCACCGCGACGCCGATGCCGGCGCTGGCCTGCTGCACCAGGGCCTCGGCGGCCTTCACGTCCGGCCGCTGCTGCACCAGGCGCGAGGGCAGGCTGACGGGCACCTTCGTCGGCAGGCGCAGGGCCGCGAGGGTGAAGGTCTCGGCCACCTCCTCGCTCGGGAGCCGGCCGGCGAGCGCGGTCAGGAGGTTGCGCTGCTGCGCCAGCTGCTTCTCCAGCGGCGGCAGCAGCTGCTGCGACAGCGACAGGGCCGCCTGCTGCTGGATCACGTCGGCGCCGGCGATCTGCCCCAGCGAGAGCTGCTTGTTGTAGAGGGTCAGCACCTCGGTCTGCGCCTGGATCACCCGCTTGGTCGCGTCGATCTGCGCCCGCAGTGCCGCTTCCTGGATCGCGGCGGCGACGACGTTGGCGGTGAGGCTGAGATAGGCCGCCTCGAGCTGGAAGCGCTGGTTCTCGGCGGTGGCTTCCAGGCCCTCGATGGTGCGGCGGTTGAGCCCGAACACGTCGGGATTGAAGGCCACCGTCACCTGCGGGGTGTAGAGGCTGTAGAGGTAGTTGTTCTGGTTCTGCAGCGGCGATTGCAGGTCGAGCCCCGGCGCCTTGGCGCCGAGCGCCTGCGGGTTGGCCGAGAGGGACGGGTAGAGCGTGCCCTTCTGAGCCAGCACGTTCTGCTGCGCGATGCGCAGGGAGGCCTGCGCCGCCTCCAGGTTCGGGTTGTTGGCCAGCGCCTCCTCGACGAGGCGGTTCAGCGCCTTCGAGCGGAACAGCGTCCACCACTGGCCGGGGATGTCGGCGCCGGAAACGAAGCTCTGGTCGGCCGAGCCGCCCTGCCGGGTGGCGACCTTGTCGGCCGCGCTCGGGTTCGCCAGCGGCTCGCGGGTGTAGCGCGCGACCGGCGGGTCCTCGGGCGCGACGTAGTTCGGGCCGACCGCGCAGCCCGACAGGGCCAGGCTCGCGGCGAGGGCCACGGCCCGTGCGGACCGGCGGTTGAGGGCCGTCTCGATCATGACGCTTCCGACGCGGGACGCGCGCGCGACGGCGCCATCCTCCGCCCGGTAGAGCGCCGCGGGGGCGGCGCAAGTCAATGCGGCGGGCGGCGTCGCCGGCGGGGAGGCCGAGCGTTGTGGTGCCGGCGCCACGGCTGCGAGGACGAGCGCGCTTTGCCCTCCCCCCTCTGCAGGGGAGGGTGGCCCGCGAAGCGGGTCGAGAGAGGGGAGCGACCTCTCCGGACATGGCTCTCCCCTCTCCCGACCCTCGCTGACGCGAGGCCCACCCGCCCCCGCAGAGGGGGGAGGGAAGGGGCGCGGCAACGTCCTGATCAAAACCATCACGCCGCCGCCCGGTGCACGGCCGGGGTCGCGAGCGGGTTCGGCCGGCGGCGCGAGAACAGCGAGATCAGCACCGGCACCACCACCAGGATCAGGTTCGGCGCGAGCAGGATGCCGCCGACGACGACGAGCGCCAGGGGCTTCTGCACCTGCGAGCCGATGCCGGTGGAGACCGCCGCGGGCAGCAGGCCGACGCAGGCGGCGACGCAGGTCATCATCACCGGCCGCATCCGCACGATCGAGGCGTGCCAGACGGCCTCCTTGCGCGGCCAGCCCTCCTCCATCAGCTGGTTGTAGTAGGCGAGCAGGATCACGCCCTCCATCGTCGAGATGCCGAACAGGGCGATGAAGCCGATCGCCGCCGAGATCGAGAACGGGGTGCCGGTGAGCGCCAGCGCGAAGATGCCGCCGATCATCGCCATCGGGATCACCGACAGGCCGAGCAGCATGTCGGCGACCGAGTTGAAGTTGATGAACAGCAGCAGCGCGATCAGCACCAGGGTGATCGGCACCACGAGGCTGAGGCGGGTGACCGCGTCCTGCAGGTTGGTGAACTGGCCGACCCATTCGAGGTGGTAGCCTGCCGGCAGCGTCACCTCGTCGGCGACGCGCCGCTGCGCCTCCAGCACGGTGCCGCCGAGGTCGCGCCCGCGCACCGAGAACTTGACCGGGATGTAGCGCTCCTGGTCCTCGCGGTAGATGAACGAGGCGCCCGAGACGAGGTCGACGTCGGCGATCTCGGAGAGCGGCACCTGCACCACGCCGCCGTTCGGGTTGGCGGCGCCGATGGTGATGTTGCGGATGGTGGCCAGCGAGGAGCGGTACTCGCGGGCGAGCCGTACCCGCATCGGAAAATGCCGGTCGGAGCCGTACTCGTAGAGGTCGCCCGCGGTCTGGCCGCCGATCGCGGCGGCGATCGTGGTGTTCACGTCGCCGATCGAGAGGCCGTAGCGGGCGGCCTTGTGGCGGTCGACATCGATGCGCACCGTCGGCTGGCCGAGCGAGGCGAAGACCGAGAGGTCGGTGACGCCGGGCACGGTGGCGAGCACCGCCTTCACGTCGTTGGCCGCCTTGGTGATCGCGGCGAGGTCGGTGCCGTAGACCTTGACCGAGTTCTCGCCCTTCACGCCCGAGGCCGCCTCCTGGACGTTGTCCTCGATGTACTGGGAGAAGTTGAACTCGATGCCGGGGAACTCGGCGTCGAGGCGCTTCGACAGGCCGGCGATGAGCTGCTCCTTGTCGAGCCCCTTGCGCCATTCGTCGATGGGCTTGAGCGGGGCCAGGATCTCAACGTTGAAGAAGCCGGTGGCGTCGGTGCCGTCGCTCGGCCGTCCCTGGTGCGAGATCACGGTGACGACCTCCGGCACCTCGGTGAAGATCTTGCGCAGCCGCTCGACGTAGGCGTTGCCGGCCTCCAGCGAGATCGAGGCCGGCATCGTGCCGCGCACGTAGAGGTTGCCCTCCTCGAGCTTGGGCAGGAACTCGAGGCCGAGGTTCCGCGCGGCCAGCCCCGAGACCAGCAGGATCGCCACCGTCACGGCGATCGACAGGATGCGGTTGCGCAGGCCGAAGCCGAGGATGATCTCGTGGCCGAAGCGCAGCACCTTCACGATCAGGGTGTCGCGCTCCTCCACGTGCCTCGGCAGGATGACGGCCGAGAGCGCGGGCGAGACCGTGAAGGTCGCGAGCAGGCCGCCTACCAGCGCGTAGGCGTAGGTCTTGGCCATCGGCCCGAAGATGTGGCCCTCGACGCCCGACATCGTGAACAGCGGCAGGAAGCCGACGATGATGATCGTCGCCGAGAAGAAGATCGCCCGGTTCACCTCCGAGCCGGCGATGGCGATGGTGCCGAGCCGCCCGGTGAGGCCCCCCGGTGCGGGCTGCCCTTCCGTGTGGTGCGGCTCGGCCAGGTGCCGGAACACGTTCTCGACCATGATCACGGTGGCGTCGACGATCAGCCCGAAATCGATCGCGCCGAGCGAGAGGAGGTTCGCCGAATCGCCGCGCACCACCAGGATCAGGATCGCGAAGCCGAGCGCGAAGGGGATCGTCGCCGCCACGATGATCGCGCTGCGCAGCGACCCGAGAAAGAGCCACTGCACCACGAAGACCAGCACCACGCCGAAGACGAGGTTGTGCATCACCGTGTGCGTGGTGGTGTGGATCAACCCGGAGCGGTCGTAGATCCGCTCGATCTTCACGTCCGGCGGCAGGATCGTCGAGGCGTTGATCTTCTCGATCTCGGCCTCGACCCGCCGGAGCGTCGGCAGGCTCTGGCCGCCGCGGCTCATCAGGACGATGCCCTCGACGATGTCGCTCGAGCCGTCGTGCCCGACGATGCCGAGCCGCGGCGCGTTGGAGACGCGCACGTCGGCGACGTCCCGCACCAGCACGGGCGTGCCGTTGACCTGGGTCAGCATGGTGTCGCGGATGTCGTCCATGTCGCGGATCAGGCCGACGCCGCGGACCACGGCCGACTGCTCGCCGACGTTCAGCGTCTGGCCGCCGACGTTGATCGAGGAGTTGTTCAGGGCCGAGACGAGCTGCACCAGGGTCATGCCCTGGGCCTGGAGGCGGTTGAGGTCGACCGCGATCTCGTACTCCTTGGCCTTGCCGCCAAAGGCGGTCACGTCGACGACGCCGGGGATCGCCTTGAAGCGGCGCTGCAGCACCCAGTCCTGCAGGGTCTTCATCTCCGCGGAGGAGAAGCCCTTCGGCCCGACGAGCTTGTACCGCATGATCTCGCCCACCGGGCTCGTCGGCGAGATCTGCGGCGTGGCGCCGTTCGGCAGGGGCGGGGCCTGCGACAGGCGGTTGAGCACCCGCTGCAGCGCCTCCTCGTAGGTGAACTCGTAGTTGAACTGCACCTTCACGTCGGACAGGCCGAACAGCGAGATCGTGCGCACCACCTGCGCGTTGGGGATGCCGGCGAGCGCCACCTCCAGCGGAATGGTGATGTAGCGCTCGATCTCGTCGGCCGACTGGCCGGGATTCTGGGTGATCACGTCGACGAGCGGCGGGACCGGATCGGGATAGGCCTCGATGTTGAGCTGGGTGTAGCTGGCGTAGCCGAGCGCCAGCATCACCAGGAAGCCGAGGCAGACCAGCACGCGCTGGCGCAGCGAGAAGACGATCAGGCTGTTCATCGCGTCGGGTGCCCTTCCGGCGGTTCCGGTCCGGTCAGGACGCCTTGTCGCCCGACGCGGCGCGGTCGATGAACAGCGCGCCGCGGGTGACGACCTCCTCGCCGGCGGCGAGCCCCTCGACGACCTGGACGTTGTCGCCGTTGACCAGGCCGAGGCTGACGCCGCGCGCCGCGATCGCGCCGTCGGGCCGGGCGACCCAGACGTGGGCGCTCGCGCCCTCGTAGACGACCGCGGCGAGCGGCACGGCCGGCGAGGGCTGGGGCTTGCCCGTGATGATGGTGAAGGTGGCGAACATCTCCGGGCGCAGCGACCGATCCGGGTTGTCGACCTCGCTGCGCACGGCGAGGCGCCGCGTCGCCGGATCGAGGCTCGACGACATGTAGTTCACCCGCGCCTTGAACACCCGCGTGCCGAAGCCCGCGACCCGCGCCTCGACCTCCTGGCCGATGCGGATTTTCGGGATCTCGCTCTCGCGCACGTTGGCGATCAGCCACACCGTGGACAGGTCGCCGATGACGAAGGCCGGGTCGCTCGAGGTGGTGAGGTACTGGCCGATGCCGACCTTGCGCTGCACGATGGTGCCGGCGATCGGCGCCTGGATCTGCGTCTCGGCGCTCATCGTGCCGTTCTTCTCGTAGGCGGCGATCTCCGCGTCGGTCTTGCCGAGGAGCTTGAGGCGGTTGCGCACCGCGTCGAGGGAGGCCTGCGCGGTCTTCAGGTCGCTCTGGGCGGCGATCACGTCGTTCTGGGCCGACTGGTAGTCCTTGAGCGCCACCGCCTTGGCCGCGAACAGCTCCTGCTGGCGGGCGGCGATGGTCTGGTCGAGCTTGAGCAGAGCCTGCTGCTTCTGGATGGTGTTGAGCGCGCTCTGGTAGTCGTTCTGGGCCTGGACCATGTCCGTGGCCTCGATGACGAGGAGCACGTCGCCGACCTTCACGTCGTCGCCCGCGCGCTTGAGCACCTTCGTGACGCGGCCGGAATAGGGCGAGGCCACCGGCACGTTGTCGTCGTCGTTCAGCGCGATGCGCCCTTCGGCCGAGCCTTCCGGGCGGAAGGTCATCGTCGCCACCGGATGGATCTCGAAGGTGGTGCGCTGCTCCGGCGTCGGCCGGAAGATCCGCTCGGCCGAGGAGGGCGGGGCGTCGGCCTCGCCGGTGTCCTCGCCCTTCGTGCCGCCGAGAATCCCGCGCGCGTAGGTCGTCACCGTCTCGAGGAACCCGTGCACCGGCTGCGGGAACACCGCGACCACGGCGACGGCGGCGACCACCAGCGACAGCACGACCGCGATCGGCAGCAGTCCCTGGCGGCGCGGGCCGTGCGCCCGGGCCGCCGGCGCGTCGGTGTCGGGATCGAGTGGCGTGCGGGCGTCCATCGCGCTGTCGTCTTCGGGTCGAGGGAGGTGCTTGATGGTTGTGGGCCGGTGCGGAGCGGTCGAACGCGGGAACCCGTCCCGATGCATCGAACCGATCGATGGTGCTTTTCTAAGGCAGGCCCGGGACGGGCGGCTCCCCGAGGCGCCGATATCCCGCGCATCCGGGCGGCACAATGGCCCGGCGGTGCGGAAGCGCGGACGGGAGGCGATCGAGGCGGGTCGAGGCGATCACGTTCGGGATATCGGGCTCGCGGGACATCGGGCTCGTGCGTGCGGTCGCCCGCGCGGTCCGCGGCGAGGCCGCGACCGGAAACGGCACCGCTTGGTCATGGCCATGGGTCGTGGCAGGTCTTCACGACGGTCTCGCGACGGAGCCGCATGCCGGCCGCGGGAGGCGGGGCGGCGTCCGCTCGGGTGCTTCCATCCGCGGTCCGATGATACGATATGACATGTCATCGGCGGCCCGGCGCGAGCGCGGGCGCCCACCGCATCACCCGTCGGAAGAGTCGCCCATGTCCGGATCGCAGAGCCCCGCCAACGCCGAGTCGGTCACCTCCGAGAAGATCCCGGTCACCGTGCTGACCGGCTACCTCGGCGCCGGCAAGACCACGCTGCTCAACCGCATCCTCACCGAGAACCACGGCAAGCGCTACGCCGTGATCGTCAACGAGTTCGGCGAGATCGGCATCGACAACGACCTCGTCGTCGGCGCCGACGAGGAGGTGTTCGAGATGAACAACGGCTGCGTCTGCTGCACCGTGCGCGGCGACCTGATCCGCATCATGGACGGGCTGGTGAAGCGCCGGGGCAAGTTCGACGCGATCATCGTCGAGACCACCGGGCTCGCCGACCCGGCCCCCGTCGCCCAGACCTTCTTCGTCGACCAGGACGTCGGCGACGCCGCCCGCCTCGACGCCGTGGTGACGGTCGCCGATGCCAAGTGGCTGTCCGAGCGCCTGAAGGACGCGCCCGAGGCCCGCAACCAGATCGCCTTCGCCGACGTGATCCTGCTCAACAAGGCCGACCTGGTCTCGGAGGCGGACATGGCGCGCGTCGAGGGCGAGATCCGCGCGATCAACCCCTACGCCAAGCTCCACCGCACCACGAACTGCGACGTGCCGATCGACGCGGTGCTCGGACGCAACGCCTTCGACCTCGGCCGCATCCTCGACCTCGAGCCCGACTTCCTCGAGGAGGGGCACCACCATCACCACGACGGCGACATGCAGTCGTTCTCGGCCCGCATCGACGGCCCGGTCGACCCGGAGAAGTTCATGCCGTGGATCTCGAACCTCACCACGATCCAGGGCCCGGACATCCTGCGCTGCAAGGGCATCGTCGCGTTCCCCGACGAGCCGCGCCGCTTCGTCTTCCAGGGCGTGCACATGATCCTCGACGGCGACCTGCAGGCCGAATGGAAGGCCGGCGAGGACCGCTCGTCGCGCGTCGTGTTCATCGGCCGCAAGCTCGACGCCGAGGCGATCAAGGGCGGGTTCCTGGACTGCGCGGCCTGAGGCTTATGCGAAGCGGATCATGGTCGACGCGGGCGTCATGATCCGATCAGCTTGACGAAGGCGGCACCGGCGCCGAAGAAGGCCGCGCCGGCCGCCATGCCGGAGAGCGCGATCTGCCAGGGTGCGAGCATCCTGTCGCGCTCGAGTTTCCGCGCCTCGTGCTCGAGCTTCCTGGCTTCGTGCTCGAACTTCTTCGCTTCGAGCTCGAGCTTCATCGATTCGGCCATGAGCTTCTTCTGCTCGGCCACGAACTTCTCGCTTTCCTCGCGTTGCCGACGGATACGGCCGATCAGTTCTTCCAGATCCGGGGGAAGCGGTGTTGCGGTGTCGGCCATCGGGCTTGGTCCTCGACGTCGCGATGATCGAGGCACGATAGGCGTTCGCTCCCGACCGGTCGAGCGCGCCGCAGGCGCCCGTCAGCCGAATATCAACCTTTCCGTCCCATGAAGGACCCGTCGTCGTGCGGGCCCGCGTTCCAGGCTCGCGGAGCCCGCGTGAGCCATGGCCAGCACCGCCGTTCCGGGCTTCGTCCTGCCGCAGGTCGGCCGGGTCCCGCTGATCCGGGTCGTCCACGGCTTCGCCGGCGCGCTCCTCGCGGCGTTCGTGTTCTTCGCCTGCTTCGCCTTCTCCGAGACCTCGCCCTACGACGTGATCGCGATCCCGACGATCCTGCTCTGGGCCTGCCTCGGCATCCGGCTGCACCGTGGGGCGGTGCCGCTGGTGGTGCTGCTGCTGCTCTATCTCGGTGCGATCGTCGTCGGCCTGATCCCGTTTCTCGACGAGGACTTCCCGGTCACCTGGACGATCCAGCTGATCTACCTCTCGGTGACGGGCGTCTTCTTCGTGATGTTCTTCTCCGACGACACCCAGGCCCGCATGGAGCTGGCGCTCAAGGCCTACACGGCGAGCTGCGTGTTCTCGGCCACGCTCGGCATCGTCGGCTACCTGCAATGGCTCGGGATCGAGGACCTGTTCTACAAGTACGACCGCGCCTCGGGCACCTTCCAGGATCCGAACGTGTTCGGCTCGTTCCTGACGCTCGGCGCGCTCTACCTGATGCACGGCCTGATCACGGCGACCGCCCGGCGCCCGGTGCTCGCGCTCGCGGGCCTGCTGATCATCCTGGTCGGGATCTTCCTGTCGTTCTCGCGCGGCTCGTGGGGCGGCACCGTCGTCGCCACGCTGCTGATGGTCGGCTCGGTCTACGCCTCCTGCGGGTCGGCGCGGCTGCGGCGGCGCATCGTGCTCCTCAGCCTCGCGACCCTGGCGCTCGGCGCCGTCGCGATGGCGGCCCTGCTCTCGGTCGACAGCGTCCAGAAGATGTTCGCCACCCGCGCCGCGGTGAGCCAGGACTACGACGAGGGCGAGACCGGCCGCTTCGGCAACCAGCTCCGCGGCATGGAGATGCTGCTCGAGCGCCCGCTCGGCCTCGGGCCGATGCACTGGCGCCTGACTTTCGGGCTGGAGCCGCACAATTCCTACATCGGCAGCTTCGCCAACGGCGGCTGGCTCGGCGGCGCGGTCTTCCTCGCCCTCGTCGCGGCGACGGGGTTCGTCGGCTTCCGCCTGCTCGCCCGGCCCTCGCCGTTCCGCGCGCACGCGCAGATCGTCTGGCCGGCGCTGCTGATGTTCTTCCTTCAGGCGCTGCAGATCGATATCGAGAAGTGGCGCCACGTCTACATGATGCTCGGCATGGTATGGGCGCTGGAGGCGGCGCGCCGGCGCTGGGC
>NZ_VRUV01000739.1:0-1727 GCF_008039455.1 Methylobacterium sp. WL116 | reverse complement strand
GCTCCTTGATCAGCTCGATGACGGTGACGTCGCGAAAGTAGCTGCGGCCGAAATCGAAGCGGACGTAGTCCCACAGCATCTTGGCGAAGCGCTCGGGCGGCGAGGCGAGCTCGCGCTACCGCGGGGCGCAGGGGCTGAGCCCCGACTTCATCGCAAAGCTCGAGAAGCAGTTCGGCTTCGACAAGCCGGCGCCCGAGCGCTTCGCCAAGATGCTGTGGGACTACGTCCGCTTCGATTTCGGCCGCAGCTACTTTCGCGACGTCACCGTCATCGAGCTGATCAAGGAGCGGCTGCCGGTCTCGATCTCGCTCGGCCTGTGGATGACGCTCCTGTCCTACGCGATCTCGATCCCGCTCGGCATCCGCAAGGCGGTCTCCGACGGGGCCCGCTTCGACCGCTGGTCCTCGTTCGTCGTCATCGTCGGCTACTCCGTGCCGGGCTTCATGTTCGGGCTGATGCTGATCATCCTGTTTTCCGGCGGCTCGTTCTTCCAGTGGTTCCCCCTGCGCGGGCTGACCAGCGAGGGCTGGGAGGCGTTCTCGACCTGGCAGAAGATCGGCGACTACGCCTGGCACATGGTGCTGCCGCTGACCGCCCTGGTGATCGGCGCCTTCGCGACCTCGACGCTGCTGACCAAGAACTCGTTCCTCGACGAGATCCGCAAGCAGTACGTGCTCACCGCCCGGATGAAGGGGCTGTCGGAGCGACGGGTGCTCTACGGCCACGTCTTCCGCAACGCGATGCTGATCGTCATCGCGGGCTTTCCCGGAGCCTTCATCTCGGCCTTCTTCACCGGCTCGCTGCTGATCGAGACGATCTTCTCGCTCGACGGCCTCGGCGAGCTCTCGTTCCGGGCGATCGTCGGGCGCGATTATCCGGTGGTGTTCGCCACCCTGTACATCTTCTCGCTGCTCGGGCTGGCGGTGAACCTGCTCTCCGACCTGATCTACGTCTGGATCGACCCGCGCATCGACTTTTCCGCCCGCGCCACCTGAGCGGCAACGATCAGGTCAGCGGCGACCAGGCCTCGGGGAGGCCGATACTGGAGACGGCCTCGGCGATGTGGTCGGGGCCGCCCTTCGGCGGCCAGTGCCCCGAGCCCTGCACCGCGCGGCGCAGGGACGCCCGCTCCCCAAGGCTCGGGAAGCCCCAGATGTGGGTGATCCGCGGCGCGCCGTCGAGCGCGTACAGGTTGGTCACGAGGTGGTCGGTGTAGGGCTTGGCCGGCGGCACGGCCGCCTCCCAGGCGTCGAGCGTCGGCGGCAGGCCACCAGGCTTCAGGCGGTAGGTGCGGAACTCGTAGACGCCGCCGCGGGCGCCGGTGCGCACCGGCGGCAGGAACGGAAAGGCGGCGTAGCTGTCCATCTCCAGGGCGGTCGCGACGCCGCCGGCGTTTAACGGGCTCGCGCACATGAGGGCGCGACGGCGCTCGGCGCTCATGGCCTCCGGCGCCTCGAAGCCGCGCAGGACCAGGAGCCGGCCGAGCATCCCGATCTCGGTGCGCCAGCTCCCGAGCACGCTGCCGCCGGCCTCGGGCGCGCCGACCCAGGCCGCCGCCCCCTCGGAGGCGCGATCGAGCGCGTTCAGGGGGCATGAGAGCGCGGCGAGTTCGTAGAGCATGCCCATCGGCCTCCGGCTGATCAACCGGGGATATGGGGCCGCGCGCCGTGCGGGCCCAGCACCCGCCCGACCGTCGCGCGCAGCGCGTGGCGGCTGCGATACCCCAC
>NZ_VRUV01000738.1:0-1727 GCF_008039455.1 Methylobacterium sp. WL116 | reverse complement strand
CCTCCTCGTTGAGGTCGGCATCGGTGAGCTTGGAGGCGCCGGTGTCGAGCACGTTCTGGAGGTTCTTGGTGAAGTCCTGACGGTTCTGCACCACCGACAGGTTCGAGCCGAAGGTCGAGGCCTGCGAACGCAGCGTTGTGGAGGCGCTCGTCAGGCTGCTGAGCGTAGCGGTGACTGAGGCATCGAGAAGGAAGCTGCCCTTGCCGTCCGCCGTCGAACCAGAGTTGCCAGTGATCGCCGTCAGGTTGAGACCGCCGGAAGTGGCATCGACACCCTGGACGTCGAGGTTCGAGGTGTCCTTCTCGTTGAACGAGATGTGCAGCTTGTTCGAAGCCGCGCTGCTCGACAGCAGGTTGGTGCCGTTGAAGCTCGAGTCCTTGGCGAGCTGATCGATCTGGGTCAGCAGGCTGTTGTACTGCTTCGACAGGGAGGCCCGCTCCTTGACGCCGGTCACCGTCAGGTTGGAGCTCTGCCCGGCCGCCGAAGCTGTGTACAGAGGACCCGCATTAGCGGCGCCGCTGGCAAAGCCAAGCGCGGTCTGGTCGGCAGGCGCCGAAAACTCGATGTCAGCCGTAGCGTTGACGACGAGCTTGGTACCCGTGGCATCCTTGGTGAACGCGTTGCCTGCGCCCTGAGCGCTGACCGCGGTGTTCAGCTTGGTGATGGCCGTGTCGATGGTGTCGCTGGCGGTCAGCGAGACCGGAACCGCCGTGCCGTTGACGAGAAGGTTGACCGAGCCGGTAGTGGCCGAGAAGCCAGTGCCAGCCGTTCCGCTGGTGGTGATCTGCGTGGCGAGCGCCTGGTTGGCGGTCGACTTGGCCGAGTCCACCAGCTTCTGGATCGAGGTCAGACCCGTGTTGGCCGCCTGGATCGTCTGCACGCCATTCGAGATGCTGTCGAGCAGGGTGCCGAGGTCCGAGGAGCGGTTCGACAGGCTCTGCGCAGTGAAGAAGTTGACCGGGTTGTCGAGGGCCGAGGAGACCTTCTTGCCGGTGGAAAGGCGGTTCTGGGTGGTCGAGGACAAGGACGCCGTATCCTGCAGCGAAAGCAGGTTCTGGCGGGTAGCAGCGGTGAGAGAGACGCCGGACATGAGATGAGATCCATATTTGATCAGAAGACCGGCTTTCTGCCGGCCTCACGAAGAAACATGTCGCCACCTACCGACGCGTTAAATCGACCGGTCGAATCCGGCATATCGCGGGTGTGCAGGGCGTATTGCGCCCAATTACGCGATGAGAGTTCAAACAACATTAACAGATCGTGTCGATGGTCGTGTCGTCTCTAGAATGGAGTTGCCGGCATGGCCCTACGCATTGAGCTGAAGCCCGCGGAGCGGCTGATCATCAACGGAGCGCTGATCCGGAACGGCGATCGGCGGTCGGTCTTCCTCGTCGAGACCCAGTGCAAGTTCCTGCGCGAGAGCGAGATCATCCGCGAGGCGGACGCCGACACGCCGTGCAAGAAGCTCTGCGTGACCCTGCAGGTGATCTATCTCGCCGACGATCCGGCGGAGGCGGAGAACCTGTTCGTGATGCAGTCGACCGAGATCTTGAAGACGATCCCGGGCGCGGCCCCGTATCTCGTGGCGATCCACGACGCGGTCGCGGCCAAGCAGTACCACCTGGCGATCAAGACCGGGCGGAAGCTCATCGCCTACGAGGAGGAGCTGGCCGCCTGAGGGCGTCCGCCCGAGCGAGGCGTCGCGCAGCGCGACGCCTCGGGGCCAG
>NZ_VRUV01000737.1:0-1729 GCF_008039455.1 Methylobacterium sp. WL116 | reverse complement strand
ATGCCGCTCGCCGCCGCCCGCAACCGCGCGGCCGAGGCCGCCCGCGGCGAGCTGCTGATCTTCCTCGACGTCGACTGCATCCCGTCTCCCGGCCTCGTCGCGGCCTATCGCCGAGCGGCGGCGCAGGCCGAGGGCCTGTTCCTCGGCGAGGTGCTGTATCTGCCGCCCGGGTCCGAGGCGGGGAATGCCGCCGACGATGCGGCGCTCGCGCGGGCCGGGCAGAGGCATCCGGCGCGGCCGGCGGTGCCGCGAACGGGCCTGCGCCCGGAGCCGGATCCCGGCCAGCTCTGGGGCCTGTCCTTCGCTCTGCCGGCCCGCGCCTGGCACGCCGTCGGGGGCATGGACGAGGCTTACGCCGGCTATGGCGGGGAGGAGACCGACCTCGCCGTCCGCCTCGCGGCCGGCGGGTTGCCGACCTTCTGGGTGGCGGGGGCTTGCGCCTACCATCAGCACCACCCGGTCCACGTGCCGCCGCTGCAGCACTTCGAGGCGATCCTCGCCAACGCCGCCCGCTTCCACCGAAGGCACGGACGCTGGTGCATGACCTACTGGCTCGACCAGTTCCGGGCCGCCGGGCTGATCGCCTGGGACGCGGACGCCCCGGCGATCCGGCTCGTCCGCCGGCCGCGCGCCGACGAGGTCGCCGCCGCCCTGCGGCCCGACGCCCTGTTCTCCTGACGGTTTGCGAACACTCCAGCCATGAAGAAGCCCATCGCGTTCTTCGTCCATCATCAGGGACGGGGCCATGCCAACCGCACGATGGCGATCGCCGCCGAATTCGCCCGCGACCGCCCCGTCTCCGTGCTCACGGCCGGCCCCCAGCTGTTCGACGGCTTCTCCCGCGACATCGAGATCGTGCCGCTGCCGAACATGATCGGCGCGTCCGTGCCGACGCTGCGGCTCTACGCGGAGCCGACGCCGCAGGTGATGCACTGCGTGCCCCTCGGCCTCGCCGAGATGCGACGGACCATGCGGCGGATCCTCGACCACCTCGACGAGCGCGAGGTCGGCCTGTTCGTGGTCGACGTCTCGGCGGAGATCGCGCTGCTCGCGCGCATCGCCAGCGTGCCGGCGGTGCAGATCCGCATGCACGGCGACCGCTCCGACATCGGCCATGTCGGCGCCTACGAGGCCTGCGTCGGGATGCTCGCCCCCTTCGACGAGCGGATGGAGCAGGACGACTATCCGGCGTACCTGCGGGCCAAGACCTTCTACAGCGGCGGCCTCTGCACCAGCGTCGACGGCGTGCCCGGTCGCGCCGAGGCGCGCGCACGGCTCGGTCTCGATCCGGCGCGCGAGATCGTCGTGGCCGTGACGGGCGGCGGGGGCAGCGGCACGCCCTACGCGCCGCTGACTGTGGCCGCGCGCGCCGCCCCCGAGACCCTGTGGCTCACCCTCGGGCCGACCCATCGCGAGGGCCACGAGACCGACTTCTCCAACCTGCGCGAGCTCGGCTGGGTGCCCTCGGTGACCGACTACCTCGCCGCCGCGGACATCGTGCTGGCCTCGGCCGGCGACAACACGGTCCACGAGGTCGCCCGCGTGGGCGGCCGCCTGATTGTGATGCCGGAATGGCGCTACTTCGGGGAGCAGACGCGCAAGGCCGAGGCCCTGGTCCGTTTGGGCGCCGCGGTCCAGGCCCCGGTCTGGCCCGGCGATCTGCAGGGCTGGCGCGATCTCCTCGCCCGGGCCCGCACCCTCGATCCCGCCCCGCTGGGCAGCCTCTACG
>NZ_VRUV01000736.1:0-1733 GCF_008039455.1 Methylobacterium sp. WL116 | reverse complement strand
CACCCGGATCGTGCTGCACGCGCAGGCGCCGGACCCGCGCGCCGCCGCGGCGCTGCGCACGCTGGCGGCCGCCTATCGCGGCGTGGCGCGGTGAGGGTCTCCACGGCACCGAGGGCGGCGCTGCCCCGGGATCGGGGAGAGGCTTGAACCGTAGGATTCGTTCCTATACTTTGGGCGTCGGTACCGAGCGCTTGCGTTCCCGGTCTTGAGAGGCCGCCGAACGGATCGAGGTTCGGTCCATGTCGGGGGTGTCATGAGACTTTTCGTGACCCGCTCGGCATGGAAGCAGGCCTGCAAGGGCAAGATCGCCGCGGGCACGCTCGCCAAGGCCGCCGAGAAGGCCAATCTCCGGCTGGTGGACGCCGAGATCGGCGCTCACCTGTACAAGCAGCACGTCGGCCGAAACGGCGATTTCCGTGCCGTCCTCTTCCTGGTCACGGACCGGCGATGCGTCGTCCTGCACATCTTTCCCAAGAACGTCCAACCCAACATCAAGGGTGCCGAACTGACGACCCTTCGCGCGTTCGCGAAGATCCTCGCAGATGTCGGCGACGCCGGATTCGAGACGCTTGCCGAAACCCAGGGGTGGAAGGACCTCTCCGATGAGAAGCCCGAAACGGACCTATAGGAGCGATCTGCTTCAATCGATCCACGAGGCCACGAGCGACCTTCACGCCATCGGGGCGATCGACAAGGCGACGCTGCGCCGGTTCGATGTTTCGTGCCTCACGCCCATCGAGCCGCTGCCGCCCGAGAGCATCCGGCGGATCCGCGAACAGGCCAACATGAGCCAGGCGATCTTCGCCAAGGCTCTCAACGTGACGACCTCGCTGGTGAGCAAGTGGGAGCGGGGAGACGCCAAGCCTGGCGGTCCCTCGCTCAAGCTGCTCTCGCTGGTGAGCCACAAGGGCATCGAAGCGATCCTGTAACGCGCCCCGGGCGTGCCGGCCGGGCTGTCCGCGCCGGCGGATCGCTTTCTGCGAGCCGCCCGGATGCGGTGTTTCCCGTGAAAACGAAACAGCCCGGCCGCGCGCGCGGCCGGGCTGTCGTCGAGACGCGGGAGGCCGCGGAACTCAGGAGGCGAGGGGGCCGGTCGCCTCGCCGGCGCCCTGGGCTTCCATCGCCTTCTGGCGGTAGAGGCCGACGAAGTCGATCGGGTCGATGTAGAGCGGCGGGAAGCCGCCGTTGCGCACGGCCTCGGCCACGATCTGGCGGGCGAACGGGAACAGCAGGCGCGGGCACTCGATCATCACCGCCGGGTGGACCTGGTCCTGCGGGATGTTGCGCATGCGGAACACGCCGGCATACTTCAGGTCGAAGGCGAACAGCACGTCGCCGTTGATCTTGGCGTCGCCCTCCAGCGTCAGCTCGACCTCGAAGTCGGCCTCGGCGAGCTGCTGCGCGTTGACGTTGACCTGGATGTTGATCTGCGGGCCCTGGCCCTCCTGGGGCTGGAGCGAGCGCGGCGCGTTCGGGTTCTCGAAGGACAGGTCCTTGGTGTACTGCGCGAGCGCGTTGATCGCGGGGGCCTCGTCGGCCTGCCCGTTGCCGTTCGGTGCGGGGGAATCGGCCATGGCGGGTCATCCTTCTCGAAAGATCGAACACCGGCCGCGGGCCGATGGCTACGGGTGACCGCCATGCCTGTGCGGTCGTGGGCAGAGGCGAGGCCGCTAACATGCCCGTTCGATGCGGACAAGCGAGGCGCCGGACGGCGCGCGGACCCCGCGCCGCGG
>NZ_VRUV01000735.1:0-1736 GCF_008039455.1 Methylobacterium sp. WL116 | reverse complement strand
CTGACGCGCCCCGCCGGCCCGCCGCCGGACGGTGCCGGGCCGCGTGATCGCGAACGTGGGCGCGGCTCATGCGGCGCTCCTGTCCTGGGCGATCGCGGAATCCTGCACGATCCCGGGATCCCGGCCGAGCGTGGAGACGCTGGTCTGGCGCAGGCGCTGCATCGAGACGGTCCCGGCCGGGATGTCCCGCAGGGTGGCGACGCCGACGCCGACCATCGCCGCATCGCCGATCGTCACCGCGCCCATGACCAGGGCGTGCGCGCCGACCACGACCCCGTCGCCGAGGTGCGGCGCGTCCGGCGGGAACGGCGCGGCGGCCAGCACCGGCCGGTCCGGCGCGACCACCACCGCCGGCAGGATCACAAGGTCGCGTCCCGCCGTGCCGCAGAAGGCGATCCGTGCCGGGTGCGGCACGAACAGCCCGGGGCCGATCCGCGATCCGGGATGGAAGGACGCGCCGGTGAGGCGCACCGACAGCCCGGCGACGGCGGCGGCCGTCCGCCGCCACCCGCGCCGGTGCAGCAGGTGGGCGACGCGGTGGAACACGGCGCACTGCATCGCCGGCAGCAGCACCATCATCGCCGCGCGGGAGCGCGACATCGGCCTGCCGCCGCTGATCTGGCGCACGATCCGCTCGAGGTCGGCGGCGAGCAACCTGCGCAGGACCGCCGGGCGGGCGTGGTCGAGGACCGATTCGGAGGGCGTCCGGTCGTCGCTCACGACACGGCGCTCCGTCCCGGCAGCGCGCGCCAGTCGGTCGGTGCCAGGTCGGTGTCGGCGTCGAGATCCTTGAGCACGAGGCAGCGCGGCCCGACCCGGGACCGGTCGCCGATCAGCACCGCGCCCAGCACGATCGAGGCCGGCTCGAGGACCACGTCGTCGCCGAGGCGCGGCAGCCCCGGGCCGCCGCCGACGTCGCGGTCCGGGGTCTTGTAGAGGCCGCCGATCGAGGCCTGGAAGCCGAAGGCGGCGTCGCGGCCGACGGCGCCCGCGATGATCGTGCCGTAGGGATGGGGCAGGAACATCCCGCCGGCGATCCGGGTCGAGGGCGGGATGTCCGAGCCCGTCAGCCAGCCGTTGACGATCCAGAGCAGCCAGGCCGCCATCCGCCAGCCGTTCTCGTGGGCGTAGCGCGACATCCGGTAGAGCCAGATCGCCTGGTAGCCGCGGCGCAGGCGCACCGGGCCGGGGATGCGGCGCGCCCAGTGCGCCCGGTCGGCGCGCAGCGCCGCGCGGGTCTCCGCCCAGGAGATCGCTGTGCCTGCGGCGGTCTCGGTCCCCGCGAGATCCCGGGCCGCGAGCATGTCGGCTGGCTTAGGCATGTCACTCTCTTTACGGTTGTATAATACTTATAAGCGCAACCATAAGGCGATTTTCGAGGTATGCGTCGTCTGGGTCGTGCTATCCTACAATCATAGGTAGCATTTTTCCGGCGAAAATCACCGAAAGATGCGTATGGTGGTGAATCGAACCGATACGGGCCGGGACCGAAGGGGGATGCGCTACGGCATCAACCTGGTCGGTCAGGCGGCCGGCCGCGGCATCTACCTGCTCGCGGGTTTCGCGGCCTTCGTGATGGTCGCGAAGGGGGCGGGGCCTGAGGTGCTCGGCCATTACGGCATCGCGCTCGCCGCCCTGGCGATCGCCCTGATCGCCGCCGATTTCGGCACGACGCTGACCTTCGCCGCCCGCATCGGCGCCTGCGCGCCGGAGGCGCGGGCCGACGCGCTCGCGGG
>NZ_VRUV01000734.1:0-1736 GCF_008039455.1 Methylobacterium sp. WL116 | reverse complement strand
CTTCGAGGCGATCCGCCGCGAGGCCGCCGACGACGGCTGGCCGGCGGACGAGCCCGCACCGGCCAGACGCACAGAGGTGACGCTGGAGCGGGCGAGCGGGATCATCTCCCGCAACACCTCGCCCGACATCTCGTTCGACCGCTCGATCAACCCCTATCGCGGCTGCGAGCACGGCTGCGTCTACTGCTTCGCCCGGCCGAACCACGCCTATGCCGGCCTGTCGCCCGGGCTCGACTTCGAGACGAAGCTCTTCGCCAAGCCGGACGCCGCGCGCCTGCTCGAGCGGGAGCTGTCGGCGCCGGGCTACGCGCCGCGGACCATCGCTCTCGAAACGGCGACCGACCCGTATCAGCCGATTGAGCGCGAGCACCGCATCACCCGGGAGATCCTCGAGGTGCTGGCCCGCCTGCGCCATCCCGTCGGCATCGTGACGAAGTCGAACCTCGTCACCCGCGACATCGACATCCTGGCCGGGATGGCGGAGCGGAACCTCGTGAAGGTGGCGATGTCGGTGACGACCCTCGATCCGGTGCTCGCCCGGAAGATGGAGCCGCGCGCGCCGCATCCGCGCAAGCGCCTGGAGGCGATCCGGGCGCTCAGCCGAGCCGGCGTGCCGGTGATGGTGATCGTCGCGCCGATCATCCCCTCGCTCAACGACCACGAGATCGAGGCGATCATGACGGAGGCCCGCGCCTGCGGCGCGCGGGAGGCGAACCTCGTGCTGCTGCGCCTGCCGCACGAGCTGAAGGACCTCGTCGCCGACTGGTTCGCCGAGCACTATCCCGGGCGGCAGCGCCACGTGTTCTCCCTGGTCGAGCAGGCCCGCGGCGGCCGCGAATACGACGCCACGTTCGGCAAGCGGATGACCGGGGAGGGCGCCTACGCCGGCCTAATCGCGACGCGGATGCGGCTGGCCAAGGCGCGCCTCGGCTATGCGCAAACCCGCATCACCCTCGACGCCTCGGCCTTCGCCAAGCCCGGCGAGCAGTTCTCGCTGCTGCGACGGAGGCGAAGGCGGCGATCGAGCAATGCTCCGCGGCGGCAGGACGGCTGAATCGTTTTGGCATCGACGGACGACCTCAGGCATCTCGCAAACGATTGCGACCTAATCGGCGCCCGTGGTGTTCGCTCCGCCATCGCCGTACGCCCGCGTGAAACTCAGCCGGTGATGCGGGGTGCGGCCGTGGGTCCTGAGGCCGGCGAGGTGCACCGGGGCGCCGTAGCCGACGTTGCGATCCCAACCGTAATGCGGGTGGCGCCGGGCCAGCACCCGCATCAGCGCATCGCGAAACGTCTTGGCGACGATCGAGGCGGCGGCGATCTGCGGCACCGCGCGGTCGCCGCCGACGACCGCACGGCAGGGCTGCGGCAGGCCGGGAACCGCGTCCCGCCCGTCGACCAGCACCGGCGCATCGAGGGCGAGCCGCAGCACCGCCCGGCGCATCGCGTCGAGGGTGGCGACGCGGACGTTGACCCGGTCGATCAATGCCCGGGATCCCGCCGCGACCGCGACGCGGCCCTGCGCGCGGATCAGCGGCGTTAGGATCTCGCGCAGCGGTTCCTTGACCCGCTTGCTGTCGTCGAGGCGGGCGAGCAGGTCCGGCGGGATCGCGGTCGGGTCGAACCACACCGCCGCGACGACCACCGGGCCGCACAGGGCGCCGCGCCCGACCTCGTCGCAGCCGATGACGGCGGGGTAGTCGGCGGCGCAGGCGGGATCGAAGGGGGGCACGGGG
>NZ_VRUV01000733.1:0-1742 GCF_008039455.1 Methylobacterium sp. WL116 | reverse complement strand
GCGCGAGACCGTGGCGACGCTCCCGCCCAACCGCTCGGGCATGTTCTTCGCCGAGCCGGACCCCGCCGCGATCGCGGCCTGCGTCCGCGACTTCACGGAGCAGGAGGGCATGTTCTCGCGCGCCGCCTGCCGCGCCCAGGCGGCGCTGTTCGCCCCGGAGGTGTTCCGCACCCGGTTCGCCGGCTTCGTCGACGAGCAGATGGCCCTCCACCGCGACCTCGGCGCCGGCCAGGAGCGCTCGGGCCACCGCCTCAAGGCCCTGGCCTGACCGAATCCGCCACGCTCGGCCCGCGCGCGGCGGCCCGAACCTCACAATCCCTTCCGCACGGTCGCGCGACCCCGTTCGCGAACCGGCGCCAGACCCGGTGGTCGACGATGACGACGTCCTACCTCAACCCCGCCCGCACCGCCGTGCCGGCCGCGCCGCGTTCGGGCCCGGCCACCGACCAAGCCGGCCCGTTCGCGACGATCTGGCGGCGGCGGCGCCTGTTCGCGGCGGTCTTCATCGGCGTCATGTCGGTGGCGATCGGGCTGCTGATGGTCGCGCCGGTGCAGTACCTGGCGGTCGGCTCGGTGATCGTGGCCGAGCCGGAGCCCGGCAGCAACAACGCCAACGCGTCGGTCGCCTGGATCCAGAAGCTCGGCGACCCGGCCGACATCGAGAGCCAGATGCTGGTGATCCGCGCGCCGCGGATCATGCGCCTCGTCGCCTCGGGCGACGTCGTCGAGAAGGTTGTGGCCGAGTGCCGGCAAATCGCGCGCGGCGGGCTCCTCGCGAGCCTGCTGCCGCCCAAGGAGGACGGCTGCGACAAGCTGCGCGGCAACACCGACCTGGTGGTCGACTACCTGCAGCGCCGCTACGTCGTCACCGGCGCCGGCCGCTCGCGCGTCATCAACATCGCCTACCGCTCGCCGAACGCGGAGACCTCCCAGGCGCTGACCAACGCGCTGATCACCGCCTTCCTCGACGACCAGCGCGGCGTGCTCGCCAACAGCCGCGAGGCGGCGACCGAGTGGCTGTGGAAGGAGATCCGCCAGCTCGACGCGTCCCTGCGCGACGACGAGGCCAAGATCCAGGCCTTCCGCCGGCGCAAGGGCCTGATGTCGGGCGCCAACGCGCCGATCACCTCCGAGCGGCTCAGCACCATCACCCAGCAGCTCTCGGCGGCCGAGACCGCCAAGGCCGACGCCGCGGCGCGCCTCTCCGAGATCAACGCCGACCAGGCCCGGGGCTCGATCAACGCCCCGGCGGTGCTGGCGAGCCGGACGATCGGCGACCTCAAGCAGCAGATGAACGTGGTGGCCGCGCAGATCGCCAACACCGGCACGGTGCTGGGGCCGAACCATCCGACGCTGCAGGCGATGCGCACGGAGCTCGCCGGCCTGAAGCTGCGCGTCGACCGGGAGGTCGCGAGCATCAGCGCCGGCCTGAAGAAGACCTTCGACGCGTCGAGCGCGCTCGCCAAGTCGCTGCGCCAGCAGATGGAGACCGCGAAGGCCGAGGCGGCGTCCGCGATGGACGACGAATCGGTCGTCGCCGGCATGGTGCGCAACGCCGAGATCAAGCGCGGCCAGTACACCGACCTGTACAAGCGCGCCAACGAGCTCGAGACCGAGCGCCGCATCCTCGTCGGCAGCACCCGGCTCGTCAGCCTCGCCGACGTGCCGGCCGCGCCGGTCACCCCGAAGCCGCTGCTGTTCCTCGGCGCCGGCTTCGTCCTGGCCGCCGCGCTGGCCGCGGC
>NZ_VRUV01000732.1:0-1745 GCF_008039455.1 Methylobacterium sp. WL116 | reverse complement strand
GAGGCGGGGGCCCTGCAGCCGCCCCTCTTCGCGATCGCGGATGCCGCCGTCCCGGCGGACGCGTAAGGCCGGAACGCGCGGGCTCGGGCACGCGATGAGCCGGCACCGCTCGCGCGATGCCGGCCCCGTCGTTCCGTCCCTCGTTCCCGCGTGTCCACCGCTCAGTCCTTGGACGGTGCCGCCACGGCCGCGACGAGCTTCTCGTGCGGCCGGCCGAACCCGCCGACGACCGACACCCGCGTGCCCGAGGCGGCGCGCCGTCCCGCCCAGTCCCCGATCATCTCCAGGCAGGTGTGGTCGATGTGGGCGAGGTCCTTCGTCCCGAGGCGGACCTCGCCGCCCTCGGGGGTCCGCTCCAGCGCCTCGGTGAGGTGCGGGAGCTGCAGGAAGGTGGCCGAGCCCGAGAGGCGCAGTTCCGGCACCCCCGCCACCTCCGTCGCCGCCGCGTGCTCGATCCGCAGGCGGCCCTTGCGCAGTGTAGGAATGACCTGGAGCAGGCTGAGCCCGAGCCCGACCAGCACGCCGGTGAGCAGGTCGGTGGCCACCACCATCACCATCGTCGCGAGCCAGATCGCGGCGGTGAGCCAGCCGTAGCGCGCGTGCAGGTGGACGGCGTGGTGGGGCCCGATCAGGCGCCAGCCGGTGACCACCAGGATGCCGGCGAGCGCGGCCGTCGGCACCAGCTTCAGCACCCAGGGGAGGGCGAGCAGGAAGGCGAGGATCCACGTCCCGTGCATCACCGTCGAGGCCCGCGTCGCCGCGCCGGCCTGGACGTTGGCCGAGGAGCGCACGATCACCCCGGTCATCGGCAGGCCGCCGATCAGGCCGCAGATCAGGTTGCCGACGCCCTGCGCGCCGAGCTCGCGGTTGTACTGCGTGCGCGGCCCGTCGTGCATCCGGTCGACGGCGGCCGCCGACAGCAGGCTCTCGGCGCTGGCGACGGCGGCGATGGTCAACGCCATCACGATCATCGTCGGCTCGAGCAGCCGGCCCCACTCCGCCGCCCCCGGCATCGACAGGGTGGACAGGATCGCGTCCGGGACCTCGATCCGCTTGACCGCGAGGCCGCCGAGCCCGGCGACCGCGGTGCCGGCGAGGACGCCGATCAGCGCGCCGGGCACCATCCTCATCCGCGCCGGCCGCAGGCGTTCCCAGGCGATCATCGCCGCGATGGTGGCGAGGCCGACCGTGACGGCGCCGACGCGGTTGCCCTCGCCCGTGACGAAGTCGAAGAACGCGGCCGGGATCGCCACGAGGTTGTCGAGGCCCGAGGCCAGCGGCAGGGCGTCGGTGAGCACGTGGACCTGGCCGAGCACGATCAGCAGGCCGATGCCGGCGAGCATCCCGTGCACCACCGCCGGCGAGATCGCGCGGAACCAGCCTCCGACCCGGAGCGCGCCGGAGGCGACCTGGACCGCGCCGGCGAGCACGAGCACCGGGCCGAGCATCCCGAGCCCGTGCTGGCGCACGAACTCGAACACGATGACGGCAAGCCCCGCCGCCGGCCCGCTGACCTGCAGCGGCGAGCCCGCGAGCAGTCCGACGACGATGCCGCCGACGATCCCGGTGATCAGCCCGCGCTCGGGCGGCACACCCGAGGCCAGGGCGATGCCCATGCACAGCGGCAGCGCCACGAGGAACACGACGAAGGAGGCCGGCAGGTCCCGCGCGAGGGAGGCCGGGAGGATGCGCGCGGGGGGCGTTTGGGTGGGTCGCATCGGCCCGGCCCCTACGCGGCCGCCTGC
>NZ_VRUV01000731.1:0-1747 GCF_008039455.1 Methylobacterium sp. WL116 | reverse complement strand
GGCGACGCCGGCGGCGGCGCTGGCCGTCGCCCTCGTCCGACTTCTCCGAGCGCTCGGCACCGGCCTCGCGCGCATCCTCGGCCTCGTCGTCCGCATCGGCCTCGCCGAGGGCGTCCTGCGCGAGCGCCTCCTCGGCGGTCTCGTCCTCGGCCTCCTCGAAGCCGTCGTCCTCCTCGATCTCGGAGATCGGCGAGATCGCCACGGCGCGGATCCCGGTGACCGGGCCCTCGGTGCGCTGGGCCGGCTCGCCGCGATCGAGCTGGTAGGCGGTGGTGGCGCCGAGCCGCTCGTCGGCGGCGATCGTCACGCTGACGCCGAAGCGCATCTCGAGCTCGTGCAGGTGCCCGCGCTTCTGGTTGAGGATGTAGAGCGCCACCTCGGTGCGGGTGCGCAGGATCAGGTTGTGGCTCGACGCCTTGAGCAGCGCCTCCTCGATCGCCCGCAGGATGTGCAGCGCGACCGACGCGGTGGCGCGCACGAAGCCCGATCCGCCGCAATGCACGCACGGGATCGACGAGGATTCGAGCACGCCGGTGCGGATGCGCTGGCGGCTCATCTCCATCAGGCCGAAGGGCGAGATCCGCCCGACCTGGATGCGGGCGCGGTCGTTCTTCAGGCAGTCGTTGAGCTTCTTCTCGACCGCGCGGTTGTTGCGCTTCTCCTCCATGTCGATGAAGTCGATCACCACCAGGCCGGCGAGGTCGCGCAGGCGCAGCTGGCGGGCGACCTCCTCGGCCGCCTCCATGTTGGTGCGCAGCGCGGTGTCCTCGATGTCGTGCTCGCGGGTCGAGCGCCCGGAATTCACGTCGATCGAGACCAGGGCCTCGGTCGGGTTGATCACGAGGTAGCCGCCGGACTTCAGCGTCACGTGGCTCGAGAACATCGCGTCGAGCTGCTGCTCGACGCCATGCTTGGCGAAGATCGGCGTCGGGTCGCGATAGGGCTTCACCACCTTCGCCTGCTGCGGCATCAGCATCCGCATGAAGTCGCGCGCTTCCGCGTAGGCCGCCTCGCCCGAGACCAGGACCTCGTCGAGGTCCTTGTTGTAGAGGTCGCGGATCGCCCGCTTGATCAGCGAGCCCTCCTCGTAGACCAGCGCCGGCGCGGTCGAGGACAGGGTCAGCTCGCGCACGCTCTCCCACAGCCGCATCAGGTATTCGAAGTCGCGCTTGATCTCCGGCATGGTGCGCGAGGCGCCCGCCGTGCGCAGGATCACGCCCATGCCGTCGGGCACCTCCAGCGCCTGGGCGGTCTCCTTGAGGCGCTTGCGGTCGGCGGCCGAGGTGATCTTGCGGGAGATCCCGCCGCCGCGGCCGGTGTTCGGCATCAGCACCGAGTAGCGGCCGGCGAGCGACAGGTAGGTGGTGAGCGCCGCGCCCTTGGTGCCGCGCTCTTCCTTGACGACCTGCACCAGGATGATCTGGCGGCGCTTGATCACCTCCTGGATCTTGTAGTGGCGGCGGTGGCTGCGCGGGCGCTCGGGCAGCTCGCCGAGCGCGTCGCCGTTGCCGCCGACCTGCGAGATCTTCGGCTCGGCGTCGGGATCCTCGTCGCCCTCGTCCTCGTCGGACTCCTCGTCGTCGCCGTCCTCGTCCTCGTCGTCCGAATCGTCGTCCTCGTCCTCGTCGTCGGACTCGTCCTCGTCGGGCTCATCCTCGGACGCCGCCGGCGCCTCGGCGACGGTGAGGCTCTCGGCCACGGCGACGATCGCCTCGGGGCGCGGCGCCGCGTCGGCGGCCTCGGCAGC
>NZ_VRUV01000730.1:0-1751 GCF_008039455.1 Methylobacterium sp. WL116 | reverse complement strand
GCCCCGGACGCCTCGCGGAGCGCCGCGACGGTCTGCTGCCCGGCATCCTCCGCGGCCACCGTCGCGAGGTGCTCGCTGGTCGGACGGGGCAGGCGCACCAGGACGATGGTGCCGACGGTCTCCTCCGAGCGGATGCGCAGGGAGCCGCCGTGCAGCTCGGCCATGGAGCGGGCGATGGCGAGGCCAAGGCCGGAGCCCTTGTGGCTGCGGGTGAGGTTGGTCTCGACCTGCGAGAACGGCGCGCCGAGCCTGGCGAGCGCCGCCTTCGGGATGCCGATCCCGGTATCCTCGATGAACAGGTGGGCGTGGTCGCCGGCTGGGCGGGCGCGCACCGCGATCCGGCCGTTGGCAGGCGTGAACTTCACGGCGTTCTGCAGCAGGTTGACCAGGATCTGCTGCAGGGCGCGCTCGTCGGCGAGCAGCGCGAGGCCGGGATACAGGTCGACGGCGACGTGGAGGTTCTTCTGCCGGGCCGGCTCGGACACGAGCTTGAGCGCGTTGGAGACCGCCGCCGCGACGGCGATCTCGCGGCGCGCGAGCCGGACGCGGTGCGACTCGATCCGCGACATGTGGAGGATGTCGTCGATCATCGAGAGCAGGTAGTCGCCGCTGGCGCGGATGTCGGCGCAATACTCGCCGTAGCGCGCCGAGCCGAGGGGGCCGTAGAGCTCGCTCGCCATCAGCTCCGCGAAGCCGATGATCGCGTTGAGCGGCGTGCGCAGCTCGTGGCTCATGTTGGCCAGGAACTCGGATTTCGCCTGGTTGGCCGATTCCGCCGCCGCCTTCTGGTCGAGGTAGCGCTCGGCGAGGTCGGCGAGCTGCTGCGTCTGCAGCTCCAGCGTGCGGCGCGAGCGCTTGAGATCCTTGACCGTCTCGATCAGCTCGCGTTCCGAGGCGACGAGCTGCTCCTGGTGCCGCTTCAGGTTGGTGATGTCGGTGCCGACCGAGACGTAGCCGCCGTCCTTGGTCCGCCGCTCGCTGATCTGCAGCCAGCGGCCGTCGGTGAGCTCCGCCTCGAAGGTGCGGGCGGTCGCGCTCGCGGTGTCGGTCTCGGGCATCTCGCGCCGGATCTGCGGAAGCACGCCGCGGCCCATCACCTCGTCGTAGCGGCGGCCGACCTGCGCGTCCTCGGGGCTCAGCGCATGCAGGTGGCGGAACTTCGAATTGCACAGGACGAGGCGGTTGCTCGTGTCCCAGATCACGAACGCCTCGGAGATCGCCTCGACGGCGTCGCGCAGGCGCATGTCGTTGGTGGCGCTGGCCTCGGCGAGGTGCTGCTGCTCGGTGACGTCGACGGCGATGCCGACGAGGTGGCGGCCGCCGTCGGTCACGTCCGGCACCACCTCGGCGCGGGTGCGCAGCCAGATGTAGGCGCCGTTCGCGCCGCGCATGCGGAACGCGTGGTCCACCGCGGTCTGGCTCGCGGCGAGCCCGCGGGCGAGGCTGTAGAGGTCGCCGTCGTCCGGGTGGACCAGGGCGTTGACGTCGCCGAACGACAGGAACTCGCGCTCGCGGCGGTAGCCGAGCAGCGCGTACATCGAATCCGACCAGTAGATCTGCCCGCGCGGGATGTCCCAGTCCCACAGGCCGCAGGCGCCGCGGCCGAGGGCGGTGTCGAGGCGCTGGCGGATCTGCTCGCAGACCTTGTCGATCGCCTTCGCCCGGCGGCTCTGGAGCCCGTGGGCGAGGCCGACCCCGACGATGACGAGGGCGGCCGCCGCGACGAGGATGGCCTGGTGCCGGGCGCGGCC
>NZ_VRUV01000072.1:0-13361 GCF_008039455.1 Methylobacterium sp. WL116 | reverse complement strand
GCCGGTGCCGGCGCCTCCGCCGGCCCGCGCATCGTCGAGACCGCGCAGGGCGGCAGCCGTCCGGTCGCCATCGAGCGCGGGCCGACGACCTGGAGAGGAGAGCCGGCGACCTGCATGATCCTGCGCGTGGTCGACGAGGCCGATCCGGCCCGCGAGCGGGCGGCCGAACGCCACGCCGCGGACGCGCGTGCGACCCTCGACGCCCTCGACGACGGCGTCGTCACCCTCGACCCGGCCTCCCGCATCGTCGCGATGAACCGGGCCGCCGCCGGCCTGTTCGGATGCGATCCCCGCGAGGTGGTCGGCACCGGCTTCGACACCCTGTTCGAGGCCGCGCAGCGCGACGCGGTGCGTGCCGGCATCGCGGGGCTCGGCACCGAGACGCGCATCGCCGCCGCCGGTGGCCGTCCGCTGACGCTGCGCGTGTCCGGCCGGGACGGGGCCCGCGTCGCCCTGCTGCGGCCTGCGCCCGACGATGCCGCGCGGGCGCGGCCGGACTTCGATCGCGCGGCCTTCCTTGATCGCCTCGATCGCGAGATCCGCACGCCGGTCGAGGGGATCGTCGGCCTCGCCGACGGCATCCTCGCGGAGCCGCACGGGCCGGTTGACGAACGCTACCGCACGACGCTGCGCGCGATCCGAGCGGCGGGCGACCACGTGCGCGGCCTCGTCTCCGACCTGATCGACATCGCCACCATCGAATCCGGCGGCCTCGCGCTGTCCGTCCGGCCGCTGCCCCTGAACGAGCTGGTCTCCGGCTGCGTCGAGCTACTGCAGCCCGAGGCGGCGCGCGGGCGCATCGTCCTGCGCACCAGCTTCTCGCCGGATCTCGCGCCCCTGGAGGCGGACGAGCCTTCCCTGCGGCAGGCTGCGCTGACGGTGATCGGCGAGGCGATCCGCGCGACCGCGGCCGGCGGCCAGGTGATCGTCTCGACGACGCCGGGCGAGCGCGGCGGCATCGCGCTGAAGGTGCGCGGCACCGGCCCGGGCGCACGCTCCGCCGAGCCCGAGGACGGCCACGACCCCCGCAGCGGCAGCGAGTCGCACGTCGGCGGGCTCGGATTGCCGCTGACCAAGGCCCTGGTCGAGGCCAATCAAGGTTCGCTGCGCATCTCGACCCGGGGCAACGACGGCACCCTGGTGGAGATTCTTCTCCCAGGAACGGAATTTCGGACGGGGTGAGTGGCACGCCGAGACAATCCCCGGCCTTTGTCAGAGGACCGGTTCGAAATTCGTCGTCACCGTTAGACTCTTCAAGCGGGGCCGTGCAGACCATCCCACCGAGGGACGACGGCGGGGCTTAGGGTCGGGCTCGAACGGGCCCCGACCTTGGGGCAGGAAAACCGGCTTGACAGCGCTCTCCGGGCGCCCCTAGCAGGAATTGTGTCGCCTCCGGCTGGATGCGGGTCGGGCGGGGGGCGGCGATTGGTGTTACGACGACGACGACGATAATCTTTGGAAGCCCCGGCTGCGCGGACAACTGCGATACGATCGGGCACCAATCAGGGAGACGCGAGATGGACGGGAAGGTCGTCGAGGTTCGGGACACATGGCGCGAGGGCGCCCATGTGGACGACGCCAAGTATCGCGAGATGTACGCCGCCTCGGTTGCCGACCCGAACGCGTTCTGGGGCGAGCACGGCAAGCGCATCGACTGGATGACGCCGTTCTCCAAGGTCAAGAACGCCAGCTTTGAGCCGGGCCAGGTCTCGATCAAGTGGTTCGAGGACGGCAAGACCAACGTCGCCTACAATTGCGTCGATCGGCACCTCGAGACCCGCGGCGACCAGACCGCGATCATCTGGGAAGGCGACGACCCGAACGAGTCGAAGCACATCACCTACCGCGAGCTGCATGCGCAGGTCTGCCGGATGGCGAACGTGCTGCGCAACCGCGGGGTCGAGAAGGGTGATCGCGTCACGATCTACATGCCGATGATCCCCGAGGCCGCCTACGCCATGCTGGCCTGCGCGCGCCTCGGCGCCGTGCACTCCATCGTCTTCGGCGGCTTCTCGCCCGATTCGCTGGCCTCGCGCATCGAGGGCTGCGCCTCGAAGATCGTGATCACCGCGGACGAGGGCCTGCGCGGCGGGCGCAAGGTGCCGCTGAAGGCGAACGTCGACGCGGCGATCGCGCGCCTCGGCAAGGACGTCGTCGACCACGTCGTCGTGGTGCGCCGCACCGGCAGCGACGTGGCGATGGAGCCGGGCCGCGACGTGTACTACCACGAGGCCGCCGAGCAGGTGACCGACGAGTGCCCGGCCGAGGCCGTGGAGGCCGAGCACCCGCTCTTCATCCTCTATACCTCGGGCTCGACCGGCCAGCCCAAGGGCGTGGTCCACACCACCGGCGGCTACCTCGTCTACGCGTCGATGACGCACCAGTACGTCTTCGATTACCGCGAGGGCGAGGTGTACTGGTGCACCGCCGACGTCGGCTGGGTCACCGGCCACAGCTACATCGTCTACGGGCCGCTCGCCAACGGCGCGACGACGCTGATGTTCGAGGGCATTCCGACCTACCCGTCGAATTCCCGGTTCTGGGACGTGGTCGACAAGCACAAGGTCAACATCTTCTACACCGCCCCGACCGCGATCCGCTCGCTGATGGGCGGCGGCGAAGGGCCGGTGAAGAAGACCTCGCGGGCCAGCCTGCGCGTGCTCGGGTCGGTCGGCGAGCCGATCAACCCGGAGGCCTGGGACTGGTACTACAAGGTCGTCGGCGACTCGCGCTGCGCCATCGTCGACACCTGGTGGCAGACCGAGACCGGCGGCATCCTGATCACCCCGCTGCCCGGCGCGACCCGGCTGAAGCCCGGCTCGGCCACGCGCCCGTTCTTCGGCGTGCAGCCGGCGATGGTCGATGCCGAGGGCAAGGTTTTGGACGGGCCGTGCGAGGGCAACCTCTGCATCACCGAATCCTGGCCCGGCCAGATGCGCACCGTCTACGGCGACCACGAGCGCTTCGAGCAGACCTACTTCTCGACCTATCCGGGCAAGTACTTCACCGGCGACGGCGCCCGCCGCGACGCGGACGGCTATTACTGGATCACCGGCCGGGTCGACGACGTGATCAACGTCTCGGGTCACCGCATGGGCACCGCCGAGGTCGAGTCCTCGCTGGTCGCCCATGCGAAGGTCGCCGAGGCGGCGGTCGTCGGCTACCCGCACAACCTCAAGGGCCAGGGCATCTACGCCTACGTCACCCTCAACGAGGGCGAGGAGGGCGACGACGCGCTGCGCAAGGAGCTCGTCACCTGGGTCCGCAAGGACATCGGGCCGATCGCCTCGCCGGACCTGATCCAGTTCGCTCCCGGCCTGCCCAAGACCCGCTCGGGCAAGATCATGCGCCGCATCCTGCGCAAGATCGCGGAGGACGACTTCTCATCGCTCGGCGACACCTCGACGCTCGCCGAGCCCGCGGTGGTCGACGACCTGATCGAGAATCGACAGAACCGCGCCGTCTAGGGCCGGTCTGCGACGACGGGCGGGCCTCGACCCGCTCACCGAGGCGGATGCCCCAGGGCGTCCGCCTCCAACATGCAAAAAATGCAGTCACGTCGACCGGAAGGCGGGCCCGATCGCGGGTACCCCTTCATCGGAGGGAGCACACATGTCCATCACCACAAGCGGCCTCGACGGCCGCCCCGCCCCAGCGGTGCCGCGGCCCGGCAGCACCGCGTCCGGACCCGCCTACGACGAAGTCGCGAAGAGCCCGATCTTCCGCCAGCTCGTCCAGGAGCGCACGAGCTTCGGCTGGATCCTCACCGGCCTGATGCTGCTCGTCTATTTCGGCTTCATCGGCCTGATCGCCTTCGACAAGAGCCTGCTCGCGGTGAAGCTCGGCAGCGGCACCGCGTCGGTCGGCCTTCTCATGGGGGTCGTCGTGATCCTCTTCGCCTTCCTCCTCACCGGCCTCTACGTCATGCGCGCCAACACCCGCTACGACGCCCTGGCCGCCGAACTCAAGCGGAGCCTCGGACGATGATCCGCACCCTGTCATTCCTGGGAGCCGCCCTGCTGGCCGGCCCCGCGCTCGCGGCCGGCCCCGACATGGGCGCCGTGCAGCAGCAGGCGACGAACTGGCCGGCCATCGGCATGTTCCTGTTCTTCGTGCTGTTCACGCTGGGCATCACCTACAAGGCGGCCAAGGGCACCAAGTCCGCGGCCGACTTCTACGCCGCCGGCGGCGGCATCTCGGCCGGCACGAACTCGCTGGCGATCGCCGGCGACTACATGTCGGCGGCCTCGTTCCTCGGGATCTCCGGCCTCGTCTACACCTCGGGCTTCGATGGGCTGATCTACTCCACCGGCTTCCTCGTCGGCTGGCCGATCGTGCTGTTCCTGATCGCCGAGCGCCTGCGCAACCTCGGCAAGTTCACCTTCGCCGACGTGGCGAGCTTCCGCCTCGACCAGACCTCGATCCGCATCATCTCGGCGACCGGAACGCTGGTCGTGGTGGCGTTCTACCTGATCGCCCAGATGGTCGGCGCGGGGAAGCTGATCCAGCTGCTGTTCGGCCTGCCCTACCTCTACGCGGTGGTGATCGTCGGCGTGCTGATGATCGTCTACGTCGCCTTCGGCGGCATGAAGGCCACCACCTGGGTGCAGGTGATCAAGGCCTGCCTGCTGCTCGGCGGCGCCACCTTCATGGCCGGGGCCGTGCTGCTCAAGTACGGCTTCAACCCGGAGGCGCTGTTCGCCTCGGCCGTCGCCACGCATCCGAAGGGCGACGCGATCATGGCGCCCGGCGGCCTCGTGTCGAACCCGGTCGAGGCGATCTCGCTCGGCGTCGGCCTGATGTTCGGCACCGCCGGCCTGCCGCACATCCTGATGCGCTTCTTCACCGTCTCGGACGCCCAGGCCGCCCGCAAGTCGGTGTTCTACGCCACCGGCCTGATCGGCTACTTCTACATCCTCACCTTCATCATCGGCTTCGGCGGCATCGCCCTGCTGATGTCGGATCCGTCCTACTTCAAGCTCGGGCCGGCCGGCGCGTTCGACAAGCTGAAGGACATGCTCGGCGGGACCAACATGGTCGCCGTCAACCTCGCCAACGCGGTCGGCGGGCCGTACTTCCTCGGCTTCATCTCGGCGGTGGCGTTCGCGACCATCCTCGCGGTCGTCGCCGGGTTGACGCTGGCCGGTGCGTCCGCCGTCAGCCACGACCTCTACGCCCAGGTGATCGCACGCGGGCGCACCACCGAGAAGCACGAGGTCAACCTCTCGAAGATCGCGGCGGTGGTGATCGGCATCGTGGCGATCTACCTCGGCTACGTGTTCGAGAACCAGAACGTGGCGTTCATGGTCGGCCTCGCCTTCTCGGTCGCGGCGAGCTGCAACTTCCCGGTCCTGGCCATGTCGATCCTGTGGCGCGGCACCACGACCTGGGGCGCGTTGCTCGGTGGCCTCGTCGGGCTGATCTCGGCGGTGACGATGGTGGTGCTCTCGAAGGCCGTGTGGGTCGCGACGCTCGGCCACGCGGCGGCGATCTTCCCCTACGACAACCCGGCGCTGTTCTCGATGCCGCTGGCGTTCGCGACGATCTGGATCGTCTCGACGCTCGACAAGTCGCGGCGGGCCGAGCGCGAGCGCGCCGCCTTCGAAGCGCAGTTCGTGCGCTCGGAGACCGGCATCGGTGCGGAGGGCGCCCACGCGCACTGACGCCCGCCACACCGGCGACGCCTTTCGAGGGGGCGCGGCATCCGCCGCGCCCCTTCTTCGTCGCGGCACGGCTCCGCGACAGGCCTGCTTCGCGCACGAGCCGAAGCAAACCTGTTACAACGTCTGCATTCCTTCCGTTCCGCCCGTCCGACCTGTTGGCAGAATCGAGGCCTCGGGTAACAATCGCGTGTTCGGTTCTTGCCGAACGGCCGGACGACGCGAGCGCGTCGTCCCAAGCCCGGTTCCGCGAAAGGAGCACCGGGACACGACGGATCGGGAGGAATTTCAAGATGGTTGCTGCAACCGCAGTCCCACGGCCGGGAGACGCGGCACGGCCGATGACCTCGGCCGAGAAGCGCGTGATCTTCGCGTCGTCCCTCGGCACCGTGTTCGAGTGGTACGACTTCTACCTCTACGGCTCGCTCGCCGCGATCATCGGGGCGCAGTTCTTCTCGGCCTACCCGCCGGCCACGCGCGACATCTTCGCGTTGCTCGCCTTCGCCGCCGGCTTCATCGTCCGCCCGTTCGGCGCCCTGGTGTTCGGCCGCGTCGGCGACCTCGTCGGCCGCAAGTACACCTTCCTCGTCACCATCCTGATCATGGGCCTGTCGACCTTCATCGTCGGCATCCTGCCCAACGCCGAGACCATCGGCATCGCGGCGCCGATCATCCTGATCGTGCTGCGCCTCGCGCAGGGCCTCGCGCTCGGCGGCGAGTACGGCGGTGCCGCGACCTACGTCGCCGAACACGCCCCGAACGGACGGCGCGGCTTCTACACGAGCTGGATCCAGACCACCGCGACGCTCGGCCTGTTCCTGTCGCTGCTGGTGATCCTGGCGACCCGCTCGTTCACCGGCGAGGAGGCGTTCAAGGCTTGGGGCTGGCGCATCCCGTTCCTGGTCTCGGTGCTGCTGCTCGGCATCTCGGTCTGGATCCGCCTGCAGCTCTCCGAGTCGCCGGCCTTCAAGAAGATGAAGGAGGAAGGCACCACCTCCAAGGCGCCGCTGACGGAGGCCTTCGGCCAGTGGAAGAACGCCAGAATCGCGCTCATCGCCCTGTTCGGCCTCGTCGCGGGCCAGGGCGTGGTCTGGTACACGGGCCAGTTCTACGCGCTGTTCTTCCTGCAATCGATCCTGAAGGTGGACGGCTACACCGCGAACCTGCTGATCGCCTGGTCGCTCCTGCTCGGGACCGGCTTCTTCGTGTTCTTCGGATGGCTCTCGGACAAGATCGGCCGCAAGCCAATCATCCTGGCCGGCTGCGCGATCGCCGCCGCGAGCTTCTTTCCGCTGTTCCACGGGCTCACCTCGGTGGCGAACCCGGCGCTCGAGCGGGCGATTGACCAGGTGAAGGTCACGGTGGTGGCCGACCCAAAGGAGTGTGGGAACCTGTTCAACCCGGTGGGCACCCGCGTGTTCTCGGCGCCGTGCGACCTCGCCCGCGACTTCCTCTCGAAGTCGTCGGTGAAGTACGCCACCGAAGCCGGCCCCGCCGGCCAGCCGACCGTGGTCAAGGTCAACGACACCGCCGTGCCGTTCCCCGCCGGCAGCCCGGCCGCGGACTTCAACAAGGCCGCCACCGCGGCCCTGCAGGCGGCGGGCTACCCGAAGGCGAACGACGCCGGCATCGTGAAGATGTCGAATCCGTTCGACATCTTCCGGCCGCAGGTGGCGAGCGTGATCGGGCTGCTGTTCGTCCTCGTCCTGTTCGTGACGATGGTCTACGGGCCGATCGCGGCGATGCTGGTCGAGCTGTTCCCGACCCGGATCCGCTACACCTCGATGTCCCTGCCCTACCACATCGGCAACGGCTGGTTCGGCGGCCTGCTCCCGGCCACCGCCTTCGCGATGGTCGCCCAGACCGGCGATATCTATTACGGCCTCTGGTATCCGATCGTCATCGCCGTCGCGACGGTGATCATCGGCCTGTTCCTGGTGCCCGAGACCAAGGACCGCGACATCTACGCCGACGCCGACGCGGACGCCCCGGCCCCGCGCCGCTGAGCGACGAGATCGTCACCACGCACGGATCGGCACGACAACGAGAAGGCCCCGCCGGTCGGCGGGGCCTTCTCTTTTTCGGGGGGGCTGCGACGCCGCTCAGTGCCGGAAGTGGCGCACCCCCGTGAACACCATCGCCAGCCCGGCCGCGTCGGCGGCGCGGATCACGTCGTCGTCCCGCATCGAGCCGCCGGGCTGGATCACGGCGGTGGCGCCGGCCTCGGCCGCCGCCATCAGACCGTCGGCGAAGGGGAAGAACGCGTCGGAGGCCACCACCGCGCCGACCGCGAGGCTGTCCGGGAGGCCGAGGCGCTGGGCACCCTCGGCGGCCTTCCAGGCGGCGATCCGTGAAGAATCGACCCGCGACATCTGCCCGGCGCCGATGCCGACGGTGGCCCCGGCCTTGGCGTAGACGATGGCGTTCGACTTCACGTGCTTGGCGACCCGGTAGGCGAAGCGCAGGTCGGCGAGCTCGGCTTCCGTCGGCGCCCGCCGCGTGACCACATTCAGCGCCATGTCGTCGACGACCATGGCGTCGCGGCCCTGCACCAGCAGGCCTCCGGCGAGCGTGCGCACGGTCTCGCCCGCGGCCCGCGGGTCGGGCAGGCCGCCGGCGAGCAGCAGGCGCAGGTTCTTCTTGGCGGCGACGATCGCGATCGCCTCCTCCGACGCCTCGGGAGCGATGATGACCTCGGTGAAGATCTTGACGATCTCGCGGGCGGCATCCGCGTCGAGGGGCCTGTTGAGGGCGACGATGCCGCCGAAGGCCGAGGTCGGGTCGCAGGCGAGCGCACGGGCATAGGCCTTGGTCAGGCTCGCGCCCTCGGCGACGCCGCAGGGATTGGCGTGCTTGATGATCGCCACCGCCGCCGCGCGGGCCGGATCGAACTCGGCGACGCACTCGTAGGCCGCGTCGGTGTCGTTGAGGTTGTTGTAGGACAGGTCCTTGCCCTGCACCTGCCGTGCAGTGGCGATCCCGGCCCGCGCGATCCCCGGCGCGCGGTAGAAGGCGGCCGCCTGGTGCGGGTTCTCGCCGTAGCGCAGGCCCTGCGCGAGCTGGCCGCCGAAGCTGCGGAACGGTGCCGTGCCGGCGGCCTCCACGTGGGCGGACATCCAGTTGGCGATCGCCGCATCGTAGGCCGCGGTGCGGGCATAGGCCTTCTGGGCGAGCTGCCGGCAGAAGGGCCGGGTGAGCGTGCCGCCGCCCTGCGCCAGCGCCTCCAGAACCGCGCCGTAGTCGGAGACGTCCGTCACCACCGCGACGTCGGCATGGTTCTTGGCCGCCGCGCGGATCATCGCCGGCCCGCCGATGTCGATGTTCTCGACGCAGTCGTCGTAGTCGCGTCCGGCCGCGATCGTCGCCTCGAACGGGTAGAGGTTGACCACCAGCAGGTCGATCGCGCCGATGCCGTGGGCGGCGAGCGCGGCCTGGTGCTCGGGGTTGTCGCGGATGGCGAGCAACCCGCCATGCACCGCCGGATGAAGCGTCTTCACCCGGCCGTCCATCATCTCGGGGAAGCCGGTGAGCTCGGCGACCTCGGTGACCGGCATTCCGGCCTCGGTCAGCGCCTTGTGGGTTCCGCCGGTGGAGACCAGGGCGATGCCGCGCGCGCTCAGGGCGCGGGCGAAGTCGACGAGCCCCGCCTTGTCGGAGACGGAAAGGAGCGCGCGGGCAACCCGCACCTGATCATGCGACATCGTGGGTCTTGTCGTTTCGAGGGTGTTCCGGGCGCGGTAGCACGAATGGCCGCCGCCGGGCCAGAAGGCCGGTCAGGCCGCCGCGCTCGGCGTGCGTCCGGGGGCCGAGGCGAGGCGCTGGAACGTCCAGTCGACGCGCACGTCGTCGTGGACGGCCACGTGCAGCACGATCTGGTCGGTGCGGCGCGCGCCGGTGAGGCCGGCGAAGTAGACGCTCTCCTCCAGCCGGATCTCGGCGCCGGTGGCGTGGAAGGTCCAGACCTCGCCGAGCGGCGAGGACAGCTCGAGCCCGTCCTCCTGAAGACGCACCGCGATCGCCGGGTGCAGGTGGAAGCGGATCGCCACGTCCTGCGTCCGCGGCCGGCCCTTCCTCGCGGACGAGCGCAGGAACGCGTCCTGCCCGTCGAGCCGCCCCTCGGCGCCGGCGAGCTGCCAGCGTCGCTCGTGGACGATGCCGTGGTCGCGGGCGTAGCCGTCGTGCCGGGCGGCGAGCACGGTGGAGGCGCCCTCGTCGCTGCGCTCGGCCTTCACCGCCGCCGGCCCGCGCAAAACCACGGGGCCGACGCGGCGTTCGAGCCACCGCGCCGCGACGCGCTCGCCCCACCACCCGCCGGACCCGAGGAAGCGGCAGGACGATGCGTCGGCGACGCAAGCGGTGGAGTGGGCGGCCGTGGTGCGGGCGAGCCGGCGCAGCTCCGGGCCGCTTGCGGGCAGGCCGCAATTGATCACGATCCGCTGCGGCCCGCTCGACATCTCGAACGACAGGCAGCCGGCCCCGGCATTAAGCGAGTACGGCAGCGGCGGCGGGGCGCCGACATCGGCGATGACGACGATGCGGCCGCCTTCCAGCCGCTCGTAGCCGGAATTCGGCGCGTGCATCATCGGCTGCGCCAGGGCGCCGTCGTAGATCAGCAGCGTCGCGAGGTGGTCGGCGGCCGTCGCGCCCATGCCGTTGAAATGGCTCAGCGAGGCGTCGGCGTGGCGCAGCAGGCGCAGCAGCGGCAGCATCCGGTCGATGGCGCGCAGCAGGGCCTCGGGCGGCTCGACGCTGCGGCTGAGATAGCTCTGGCGCAGGGGCAGCAGGTCGAGGAGCAGCTCCATCGCGAAGCGCGGATCGCGCGAGCGGTGGCCGCCGTCCGGCATGATCTGGCGGTCGAGCTCGCGCGACAGCACGCGGGTGGCGCGCCGCAGGATCGGCTGGATGCCCTCGCAGCACAGCCCGGCGAAGCAGAGCGCGACGGCCGCGTTCAGCCGCCATTGCGGCGGCACCCCGCGCCGCAGGTCGCGCTCGAGCTGCTGCGCCCCGCGGGCCAGCGCCCTGAGGAAGGTCTGGTAGAAGTTGTGGTCGGCCCCTTCCAGCACCAGCGGCGACTGGCTCAGGAACGAGATCAGACGGCGGGCGGCCACCGGCGTCTGGCGCGCCAGCGTCGGGTCGCCGCGCCCGGCCACGAAATCGGCCACGAAGGCGCGGGCGTTGGCGCGGGCGAGCGCGGTGTCGGCGGCGCGCAGGTGCCTGAGCCAGCCGAAGCCGTAGAGCACGTCGGCCCATTCCGGCGAGGGCGGCGTGTAGTCGAACGGCGAGCTGCCGCTCACCGCGAGCGAGCGCCCGGCGAAGACGAAGAGCCCGGCATAGATGTCGTCGGCGAAGGTGGCGTCGGAGGTGCGCAGGTCGTGCGGCGCGATCACGAGGCCGGTGACGCGGACGCGGGCGAGGATGTCCGGCGGCGCGGTGAAGCGGGCCGAGGCGGCGCGTGCGGTCCGGGCGACCTCGCGTCCGACCAGCCGATACAAGCGCCAGCGATCAGCCCCCCAACGCACGCGGTTCCCCTGAAGGCCGGTGCGCGGAGATCGGCGCCGGTCACTCTCACGATCAAGCTAGAGCGGGCGTCTTAACCATCGGTTTACGATCTGTCATTGCTGGAGGTGACGGGTGCCGCGGCGTCGGCCGACCGTTTCCCCGTGCCGGGTCGCCCGGCATGCTGCCTGATGGTCTCTGAATCCAAGGCTCCGCAAGACGCGGGCGATCGTGCCAAGCTCGTCGCCAACGAGAGCGCCAAGCTCACCGCGACCTACGTGAACGGCGTCGCCATCGCGATCCTGGCCGTGGGCGGCCTTGCCCCTGTCTTCTCCGGGCGGCTCGCCGGCATCGACTTCGGAGCTGCGCTCCTGGGCGCCAACCTTCTTCTTTGCGCGATGACGAGTGCGGCCCTACATTGGCTCGGACGCAGAATTCTCAGGACCCTCCGATGAGCGATCCGCACGTTCTGTTGATGTTCGCCTTTCCGATTTGCGGATTGATGCTCGGCCTCTGGGCGTTTTGGCTGACGCGGCGAGCGCACGACTAGACTGCACGACGAGACGGGTCGCGGGACGACGCGGCTTGGCGCCGGCCGCCGTTCCTGTGGAAACCGATGAAAGCGGGGACGATCGGGCCGATTCGACGGTTCGTTGCCGGCAAAGCCTTGAACGCCCTAAGCCGTTTACCCGCCGAGCTTTTTTCCGATGTATCGAAGAAGCATCCAGCACCTGCCGGGGGGCAGCGTCGATGCGGTTCGATATCACCGAGGATCCGAGCGGCCTTTGGCTGTGGACGCTGGTCGACGACCGCAACGGACCGGTGGTGTGCTCGCCCGTCCGGTTCCGGACCCAGGTCCAGGCCTATGCCGACGTCGCCGCCTTCAAGGCGATGGTGTCGGGCGCCGGCGTGCTGGTCGGGCGCGGCCCGAAGCGCCGCAACTCCGGTGACGGCGGCGGTCAGCTCGGCCTGCTCTGAGCGTCACGACGGCCCCAGCGCCGCGCCGAACGCGCGCAGGTTGCTCCGCATCATGTCGAGATAGGTCGATGCCGGGCCGGCCGCCCCGGACAGCGCGTCGGAATAGACCTTGTCGCCGATCCGCGCGCCGCTCTCGCGCGAGACCTGCTGCATCAGGCGCGGGTCGGCGATGGTCTCGATGAACACCGCCGGCACCTTGTCCTGGCGGACCTGCCGGATGATCCGGGCGACGTCCTGCGGGCTCGCCTCGCTGTCGGTCGAGACCCCCTGCGGCGCCAGGAAGGTCAGGCCGTAGGCGGCGCTGAAGTAGCCGAAGGCGTCGTGCGTGGTGATGACCTTGCGGTGCTCGGGGGGAATCCTGGCGAGCGTCGCGCGGATCTCGGCGTCGACCGCGTCGAGCCGGGCCAGATACGCCTCGGCGTTGCGGGCGTAGTCGGCGGCATGGCCTGGATCGACCCTCGCCAGGCCATCGCGGATGTTGGCGACGTAGACCTTGGCGTTCGGGATGCTCTGCCAGGCATGCGGGTCGGGGCTCGACGCCGGGTCGTGGCCGCCCGCGCCGCCCTGGTGATGGTCGTGCCGGCCGGGAATCGTCGCGACCCCGGCCGAGGCGACGACGACGGGCGCATTCGAGCCGGAGGCGCGGATCAGCCGGTCGAGCCAGCCCTCGAAGCCCAGGCCGTTGACGAACACGATGTCGGCGGCGGCCAGCGTCCGCGAATCGCCGGGCGCCGGGCTGTAGCCGTGGGCATCCGCATCGGGCCCGACGAGGGTGGTCACCGCGACGGCGTCGCCGCCGACCTGCCGCACGAGGTCGCCGAGGATCGAGAAGGTCGCCACCGCCCGCACGCGGTCCGCCGCGAAGGCCGGAAGCGATGCGGCGTGCAGGCACAGCGCCAGGGCCGTCGCTCGGAGGAGGCCGAGTCGCGTCGTGGTCCGGGTCGCCATCGTCGAGCACTCCTCGCAGCCGTCCAGCGTGCTGATAGTGTAATAGTGTTACATCGCCAAGCCGCGCGCGGCGACATACCGCCGAAACACGGATGCGGTGTGATCGGTGCGGCAGCGGGCCAACCGGTCGGCTCGGCCGCGCTGCGGATCCGGCGGCACCCGATCCGGGCTCGCCGCGGAAGGAAGGGAGACCGAGATGGTCGGACGTGTGATCAAGGGTGCCCTCGTCGCCGGCCTCGCCGGCCTTGCCCTGGCCGGCGCGGTCGCGGCGCGCGACGG
>NZ_VRUV01000729.1:0-1753 GCF_008039455.1 Methylobacterium sp. WL116 | reverse complement strand
GGCCAAATGCTGGACGGATGCGTCTTGCGCGACCGCCGGCTCGGGCGACGGCTTTATGTCCAAACCGGAGGTCTGCGCAATGGTGGATAAAAGTGTCGCACCAAGATCAATGGCCTGGGATATTTTGAATTCACGCGTACCGGTATAGACATACTAAGTATCGCGATGATGTTCTCGCGGCCGGGCGTGGGAACGGATGCCTCGGGCCGGAGGATCCCGCCGCGCCGACGGTGCTCGAACCTCAGGGATCAAGCATCCGAGGGCCGGCCCGGTCCTCGCGCGAGGCATTCGCGGCGCGCGGCCGGCGGGCGCATCTCCGGGACACAGTCGCTTCGCGCGACGCCGGTGCCGACGGACAGTCTTGCGGTGCCGACAGGCGCGCTCGGCGGCAGGGTTCGCTCAGCGGAAGGTCTTGCGCGGATCGAACGCGTCGCGCACCGCCTCGCCGGCGAAGACCAGCAGGCTCAGCATCGCGGCGATCACCAGGAAGCCGGACAGGCCGAGCCAGGGCGCGGTGAGGTTGTCCTTGCCCTGGGCCAGCAGCTCGCCGAGCGAGGGCGAGCCGGGCGGCAGGCCGAAGCCGAGGAAGTCGAGCGAGGTCAGGGTGGTGATCGAGCCGTTGAGGATGAACGGCAGGAAGGTCAGCGTCGCCACCATGGCGTTGGGCAGCAGGTGCACCGTCATGATGCGGACGTTCGACAGGCCGAGCGCGCGGGCCGCCCGCACGTACTCGAAGTTGCGGGCGCGCAGGAACTCGGCGCGCACCACGCTGACCAGCGCCACCCACGAGAACAGCAGCATGATCCCGAGCAGCACGAAGAAGCCCGGCGCGATGAAGGCCGAGATGATGATGATCAGGTAGAGGGTCGGGATGCCGCCCCAGACCTCGATGAAGCGCTGGAACGACAGGTCGACCCAGCCGCCGAAATAGCCCTGCACCGCGCCGGCGACCACGCCGATCAGCGAGGAGACGGCGGCCAGGATCAGCCCGAACAGCACCGAGATGCGGAAGCCGTAGATCACGCGGGCGAGCACGTCGCGCGTGGTGTTGTCGGTGCCGAGCCAGTGCCAGGGAATGCTGGCGCAGCCCTTCCCCGGCACCGTCTCGGCGGCGTGGCACTGCGCGTCGGTGAGCATCCAGGTCGGCGGCGAGGGCGAGGGCGTCGGCAGCCCGTCGTTGATGGTGTCGTAGGAGAACGGGATCGGCGGCCAGATCGCCCAGCCGTTCTCGGCGATCTCCCTGGCGATCTCGGGGGTGCGGTAGTCGGTCCGCGCCAGGAAGCCGCCGAACTTCTCCTCCGGGTAGTCGATCAGCACCGGGAACAGCCACTCGCCCTTGTAGGAGGCGACGATCGGCCGGTCGTTGGCCAGGATCTCGGCGAACAGGCTGACGACGAACAGCGCCAGGAAGATCAGGAACGAGACGTAGCCGAGCCGGTTGCGGCGGAAGTTCTCGAGCCGGCGCCGGTTGAGCGGCGACAGCCCGCCGCGGCGGGGCGCGAGCGGCCGCGCCTCGGGCAGGCCCTCGCTCGGCCGCAGCACGATCGGCTGCGCCCCGGGCATCGGCGCGGGCACGGCGTCGCCCTCGGGGGGCCGGGCGATCTCGTTCATCGCGGGCTGCTCCGCAAGTGGGGCGCGAAGTGGGTCGTAGGGTGCGCGCGATTTCCCTCCCCCCGACGGATCTCGGGCTTGCCCGAGATCCGCACCCCGTGTGCCCCAGTCGGGCAGGCCCGACTGGGGTGCGGGGCAGGGG
>NZ_VRUV01000728.1:0-1760 GCF_008039455.1 Methylobacterium sp. WL116 | reverse complement strand
GCCCTGTTCGAGCTGCGCCGCGAGCCCGACGGCCGCCTCGCCTTCCGCGGCCAGGCCTGCGCGACGGCCCTGGTGCAACGCGGCGAGGCCGGCGCGTCCGAAGCCGATGAGTTTCGCGCCTCGCGCTTCCGCGTCGATCGCTTTGCCGGAACCGGGATCGCCGTGACCGAGGCCTGAGCGGCCGCTCGGGCCGCCCCGCGCCGCACCATCCGGCGCGGCGGTGCCGCGTGCCCGCCCGGCGCATCCCTCGACCGCGCATCATCGCCCGTGAAACGAAACCGTTCCGAAAGCTCAGCGTCGCCAGGGTCTTGGCCGATCGTGCCCGCGCCTGTGCCCGGTACGATCGATGGCGCCGGCCGCGCGGTTCATCGGACGCTCATCGAAAGGGTTTATTTTCGCATCTGCAAAGGGCGCCGGCGAACCAAACCGTTGGCGGAGGGTTTAAAGCTCAGCTCTCTTCCCAAGTGGCCTGCGATGGGGTAGCTCTCGATCTTATGGGTGCGCTGCAACAAGTGCTCGTCGTCGACGATGGTGTCCGTGCCATCGATCACTCCCTGGCCGGAGAATTGGCCGAGCTCGGCTATGCCAGCGTCACCGTCTCCCTCGAGGCGGCGGCGGACGTGCTGGCGGTGATCGCCCGGCCTGCCGCCATCCTGCTCCAGACCTCGTCGCGTCGCGATTCGAGCTATGCCCGCCTCGCAGCCCGGCTTCGTGCGCAGGTCCGCGACCAGGGCATCCCGGTCCTGGTGATCGACGGCGCGAAGGGGCGCCGCGCGGGCGCGCCGATCGACCTGATGAGCCGCATCGGCCCCTACGTCGTCAACGAACCCGACCTCTAGGCATCGCCCGGCCCGGGCGCCGATCCGCTACGAATGGATCGGCGCGTCGTGCTTGTGGAACGCCTTGAGACGGCGGAACAGCGCCGTGTCGTAGTTTCCCGGCACCTGTTCCTCCCCGACGAGCCAGCGGAACAGGTCGCGGTCCGGCACCTCGATCAGGCCCTCGAACAGATCGAGATCCGCATCGCTCATGCTGCCGATCTCGGCGTCGGCGAAGCGCCCCATGATCAGGTCCATCTCGCGGATGCCCCGGTGCCAGGCGCGGAACAGCGTGCGGCGGCGGCGGGGATCGAGATCCGCGCTGGTGCGGGTGGTGCCGGACATCGTGAGGGCCTTCGGATCGCTGGAGACAACCCGTGATCCGAGGATCACGGGACGAAAGGCTCAGACCAGGCCCGCGAAGGCGGTCTCGGACCACGCCGCGGACGGCCCGGGCGGGGCCGGGACGGGATCGCGCGGGCCGACCGGCGGCTTGTGCCCGCGCTGGCCCTTGGCGACCCGGGTGCCGCGGTCCGGCTTGGCCGGGCCGCCGACCGCATCGAACTCGAACAGCAGCCGGTTCCCGCGCGCGTCGCTGATCCATCCGTCGGAGAACCAGCCGACGAAGCGGCCCGAATAGGCGAAGACCTTGTCGTCGTCGATGATCGCCGCGGGCCGCCCATCCCAGTGGTAGACCGCCCGGCCGTCGTCGCAGAAGGCGGATGGACGTCCCTCCCGGTCGAAAAACTCGATCATCGCCTTGGCTCCCGCCGCCGGCCGCGCCGAGCGCCGCCACCGTCCGTATCTAAGCCATCGCGGCCGACCTGCCAGCCGGCCGCATCCGGGCGCCGGGCACAGGATCCTCCGATCCGCCGATCACGGGAGGGCGACGCGGCGCGCCAGCGTCGCCCTCCCGTGATCGGCGGATCGGAGGATCCTGTG
>NZ_VRUV01000727.1:0-1764 GCF_008039455.1 Methylobacterium sp. WL116 | reverse complement strand
GCGAGGCCGCGGCGCCGGTCTCGTCGGCCGCCGCCGCGAGCCCGCCGATGTTGGCCGTCACCGCCCCCGTCCCGGAGGCCGCCTCGCCGACGTTGCGCACGATCTCCTGGGTCGCCGCGCCCTGCTCCTCCACCGCCGCCGCGATCGAGGCCGACACCCCGGAGATCTCCCGGATCCGTCCCGCGATCGCGTCGATCGCCGCGACCGCCTGGCGGGTCGAGTCCTGGATCCGCCCGATCTGGCTGCCGATCTCGCCGGTGGCCCGCGCCGTCTGCGCGGCGAGCTCCTTCACCTCGGCCGCCACCACCGCGAAGCCGCGGCCGGCCTCGCCGGCGCGCGCCGCCTCGATCGTGGCGTTCAGGGCGAGCAGGTTGGTCTGCCCGGCGATCGACGAGATCATCGCCACCACGTCGCCGATCCGGGCCGCCGCCTCGCTCAGGTGCTGCACCACGGCCGCCGTCTGCGCCGCCTCGGCCACCGCCCCCTGCGCCAGCGCCGAGGAGCCGCCGACCTGCCGCCCGATCTCCAGCACCGACGAGCCGAGCTCCTCGGCCGCCGCCGCCACCGTGTTGACGTTCGAGGCCGCCTCCTCGGCGGCCATCGCCACCGTCGTCGACTGCGATGCCGTCTGCGTCGCGGTCGCCGTCATGCTCTGCGCCGTCGCCTGCAGCTCGGTCGCCGCCGCGGTCACCGTCGCGACGATGCCGCCGACCGAGCGCTCGAAGGTGTCGGCCATCTGCCGCATCGCGGCCTTGCGCTGCGCCTCCGCGCCGGCCCGCGCCAGGGCGGTCTCGCTCTCCAGCGCCCGCATGCGCAGCAGCGCAGCCTTGAACACCTGCACCGCGTCGGCGACGCGGCCCATCTCGGTGCGCGTGCCCTGGAGCGGGATCGCGGTCTCGAGGTCGCCCTCGGCCAGGGCCTGCATCGGCCGGACGACGCGGTCGATCCCGCGGCCGATGCCGGCGATCAGCAGCACGGCCATCGCGACCGCCAGGGCCAGGGCCGTCCCGAGGGCCGCGACCATCCAGAACCGGGTGCGCGCGACGGATGCCGCGGCGGACGCTTCCGCGCGCGCGGCGCCCTCCGTGTTGAGGGCGATGATCCTCTCCAGGGCGATCGAGGCGTTGCGGCGCGCGCCGATCCCCTTGCTCTGGTAGGCGAGCAGCGCCTCGGCCTTCTCGCCGGCGCGGGAATGGGCGAGGATCGGCGCCTCGGTCGCGGTGAAGGCGCCCCACTCGCGCAGGAAGGTCTCGTACAGCGCCCGCTCCTCGGGCTGCGCGATGCCGCGCGCGTAGGCGGCCATCCCGGTCTCGATCGCCTGGCCGCGCTGGGCGATGTCGCCCTCGATGGCGGCCAGCGCCTTCGGCTCGGTGGTGAGCATGTGCCGCAGCAGGCTGGTGGTGTACCGCCCGGTCAGCGCGTCGAGGGCGCCGGCGTCGCGGACGTTCGGCAGCCATCGCGTCTGCACGTCGACCAGCCGTTCCTCGACCGTCGCGATGCCGGACAGGCCGGCGAGCCCGAGCCCGAGCACGAACAGGGTCAGCGTCGCGAAGGCGGCGACGAGCCGCGTGCGGATCGAAACATTTCTCAGGGACACGCGCGACTCCGGGAATAAAGTCTTCATGGGCTTCGGCGCCCGAACATTTGCTCGCAATAAAGTATAGGTGGCCCGCGTTAAGGAATACAAAAGCGCAATCCCGATCCGTGCCCGAGGGACGGCGTTCCGCGCCGGCCGTTCCGGCGGGCCCGCGCGCCGCCGCGGGC
>NZ_VRUV01000726.1:0-1764 GCF_008039455.1 Methylobacterium sp. WL116 | reverse complement strand
GCCTACCAGCGCGCGCGGACCGCGCCCGAGGCGGCCGAGGCCCTGGCGCTGCTCGCCGAGATCCAGGGCGGCCGGGCGGAGTGGCGCCCGGCGCTCGAAGCCTACGGGGCGAGCCTGGCCCTGAACGACGTGGCGTCCGTGCGCGAGGCCTACGAGACGATGCGCGCCGAGCACGGTTTCCGCATCCTCGACTACAAGGTCGACGCCGACGCCGCCGCCCCGCGGGTGTGCTTCACCTTCTCCGAGCCGCTGGCGGCCAAGGCCGACTTCGCCCCCTTCGTCGCGGTGTCGGGCGCGACCAACGCCGCGGTCACGGCCGAAGGCTCCCAGGTCTGCGTCGACGGGCTGAAGCACGGCGGCTCCTACGCCTTCGTCGTGCGCCAGGGCCTGCCCTCCGCGGTGGGCGAGAGCCTGCTGAAGTCGGCCGACTACGAGGTCTACGTCCGCGACCGCGCCCCCCAGGTGCGCTTCACCGGCCGCAACTACGTCCTGCCCCGCACCGGGCAGGCGGGGGTGCCGCTGGTCTCGGTCAACGCGCCGAAGGTCGACGTCGAGGTGCTGCGCATCGGCGACCGCGGCCTGCTGCCGTCGCTGCGGTCGGAGGAGTTCCTGGGCCAGCTCAACGGCGCCACCGCCCGGACCATCGCCGCGCAGAAGGGCGTCCAGGTCTGGAAGGGCACGCTCGACACGGCCAAGGCCGAGGTCAACCAGGAATCGGTCACCGCCTTCCCGGTGCTCCAGGCCGTGGGCCGGCTCGAGCCCGGCCTCTACGTGATGCTGGCGCAGGCCTCGGGCACCGCCGCGACCGCGGAGGGCGAGGATGGCGGCTACGAGGCCAAGGCGACGCAGTGGTTCGTGGTCTCCGATCTCGGGCTCACCGCCTTCAAGGGCCGCGACGGCGTCCACGTCTTCGCGCGCTCGCTCGCCAGCGCGACGGTGGTCGCGAACGCCGAGATCCGCCTGATCGCCCGCAACAACGAGGTGCTGGCCGCGCGCCGGACCGACGCGAGCGGCCACGCCGCCTTCGATCCGGGGCTCGCCCGCGGCGAGGGCGGCGTCGCCCCGAGCCTGGTGGTGGCGCAGGTCGGCGACGATTACGGCTTCCTCGACCTCGACCTCGCCGCCTTCGACCTCACCGACCGCGGCGTGAAGGGCCGGGCCGACGCCGGCTCGATCGAGGCCTACGTCTTCCCCGAGCGCGGGGTCTACCGCTCCGGCGAGACCGTGCAGATCACCGCGCTCCTCCGCGACGGGCAGGGCAAGGCGGTGCCGAGCCTGCCGCTGACCCTGGTGGTCAAGCGCCCCGACGGCGTCGAGTACCGCCGCGTCTCGGTGGCCGACCAGGGCCTCGGCGGGCGCGCCCTGCCGCTGCCGCTGCTCTCGGGCGCGATGCACGGCACCTGGCTGATCCAGGCCTTCACCGATCCGAAGGCGCCCGCCGTCGGCGAGGCCTCGTTCCTGCTCGAGGACTACGTCCCCGAGCGGCTCGAGGTGACGCTGAAGCCCGAGCAGCCGAGCCTGCGCCGGGGCGAGGCCGCCCGGGTCGCTGTGGCGGCGCGCTACCTCTACGGCGCGCCGGGCTCGGGCCTCGACGTCTCGGGCAGCGTCACCGTGCAGGCGGCGGCCGCGAGCGGCATCAAGGGCCTGGACGGCTTCTCGGTCGGGCTCGACGACGAGGCGATCGAGGCCTCGACCCAGGAGATCGAGGCGCGCGCCGCCACCGACGCCAAGGGCGAGGCCGTGGTCGCGGTGCCGGTGCAGGCG
>NZ_VRUV01000725.1:0-1764 GCF_008039455.1 Methylobacterium sp. WL116 | reverse complement strand
GGGCGGGCGTTCAGGCGCGCGCGGCCTCCGCGCCCTTGGCGGCCTTCGCCGCGGGCTTGCGCGGCGTGTTCGTCTTCGCCGCCTTGCCGGCCCGAGCCGTCCGGGGCGCGGCCTTCGCCGTGCCGGTCGAGGGCGCGTCTCCGGCGAGCCGGGTCTGCAGCAGGCTCAGCACCGCCGCCTCCTCCGGGCGCAGGCGGCCGAGATCCTCGACCAGCTCGCTCTCGACCGCGTCCTTCACCTGGAGCAGCAGGGCGCCTTCGAGGTAGCAGTCGATGATCTGCGGGTGGATGTAGCACTTGCGGCAGATGGTCGGCGTGTTGCCGAGCCGGGCCGATACGTTCTCGATCGCCGCGCGGACGTTCTTCTTGGCGCCGGCCTCGCCGTCGAAGGTCTCGAACTCGCGAAGCGCCAGCGCCGCCAGCACCGTGCCGGCCCAGGTGCGGAAGTCCTTCGCCGTGATGTCCTGCCCCGAGATCTCGCGCAGGTACGCGTTGACGTCCGACGAGGTCACGTCGCGCTGCTCGCCGGCCTCGTCGATGTACTGGAACAGCTCCTGGCCCGGCAGGTCCTGGCAGGCCTTGACGATCCTGGCCACGCGCCGGTCCTTCACCGACAGGTTCCAGGTCTTGCCGCTCTTGCCCTTGAAGCGGAAGGTCATCGCCGCGCCCTCGACCGTCACGTGCGGGTCGCGCAGCGTCGTCAGGCCGTAGCTCTTGTTGGCCTTGGCGTAGTCGTCGTTGCCGACGCGGATCAGCGTCGTCTCGAGGAGATGCACCACGGTGGCGAGCACCTTCTCGCGCGACAGGCCCCTGCGCCGCATGTCCGCGTCGATCCGCGTGCGGATGCCCGGCAGCGCGTCGGCGAAGGCCATGATGTGGCTGAACTTCGTCGAGTCCCGCGCCGCGCGGAAATCGGGATGGTAGCGGTACTGCTTGCGCCCCTTGGCATCGCGCCCGGTGGCCTGGATGTGGCCGTTCTTGCGCGGGCAGATCCACACGTCGGTGTAGGCCGGCGGGATCGCCAGGGACTTGATCCGCTGGACCTGCGCCTTGTCGCGGACGGGCGCGCCCTTGGCGTCGACGAAGCGGAAGCCCTTGGCGGTCTTCTTCCGGGTCAGGCCCGGCATCGTGTCGTCGACGTAGGCGAGCCCGGCCTCGGCGGCCGCGTCGCGCGGGTCGACGACGGTGCCGGCGGTCTCGTCCGAGGACACGAGATCCGATGCCATGAGCGCTGCTCCTCGCTTGCGAAAGCCTGCCCTCAACCGGTCGCCGCGCGGCCGTGTTCCGGCGTCTGCGTATCCGCCGTACACGGATGCGCGCCCGTGTTAGAGGCTCGTGCGATGGACGCCGCCCCTTCCGCCCCCGCCGCGCCGATGCGGCGCCTCGCCTTCGTCGTCACCGAGGATTGGTTCTTCGCCTCGCATTTCCTGCCGATGGCGCGGGCGGCGGTGGCGATGGGCCTGTCGGTCGCCGTGGTGACGCGGGTGCGCGACCACCGCGCGGTGGTCGAGGCGACGGGCGCCCGGGTGATCGCTTTGGAGGCGGAGCGCTCCAGCCTCAACCCGATGGCCGCCGGCTACGCCGCGGGGCAGCTCGCCGCGATCCTGAAGGCCTGGAAGCCCGACATCGTCCACTGCATCGCGCTGCGCGGGATCCTGGTCGGCGGCACGGCGGCGGCGATGGCCGGCATCCCGGCGCGCGTCTACGCGCTCACCGGCCTCGGGCTGATCGGCGCGCGCGCCGACGCGGCCGGACGCCTCTCGCG
>NZ_VRUV01000724.1:0-1771 GCF_008039455.1 Methylobacterium sp. WL116 | reverse complement strand
GGCTCGCTCGCCGAGGCGGCGGCGCTCGCCGTCGCCGGCGAAACCGGACGCCTGATCCTCGCCCGCATCGACGACGGACGTGCCACCTGCGCGCTCGCGGCGCGGGGCCTAGCGAGCGACGAGGCGATGCGCGAGGCCGATGAGGCCAGCGCCCTCTTCCGTCCCCCCTCTGCGGGGGTAGGGAAGGATGCGGGCGCCGTTAGCCGATCGAAGACACCCATATCCCAGCGCGCCCGAACGGCGCAGATCGTGACCGCATGACCGTCCATTTCATCGGCGCCGGGCCGGGCGCTCCCGACCTCATCACCGTGCGCGGGCGCGACCGGATCGCGGCCTGTCCGGTCTGCCTCTATGCCGGCTCCCTGGTCGCGCCGGAGATCCTCGGCTGGTGCCCCCCGGGCGCGCGGATCGTCGACACCGCGCCGCTCGACCTTGACGCGATCGTCGCGGAGATCGAGGCGGCGCATGCGCGCGGCGAGGACGTCGCCCGGCTGCATTCCGGCGACCTGTCGATCTGGAGCGCGCTCGCCGAGCAGATGCGGCGGCTCGACCGGATCGGGATCGCCTACACCGTCACGCCGGGCGTCCCGGCCTTCTCCGCGGCGGCGGCCCTGCTGAAGCGCGAGCTGACCGTGCCGGGCGTGGCGCAGTCGGTCGTCCTCACCCGCACCTCCGGGCGGGCGAGCGCGATGCCGGAGCGCGAGACGCTGGCCGGCTTCGCCGCCACCGGCGCGACGCTGGCGCTGCACCTCTCGATCCACATTCTGGACAAGGTCGTCGCCGAGCTCGTGCCGTTCTACGGCGCGCCCTGCCCGGCCGCCGTGGTGTTCCGCGCCTCCTGGCCGGACGAGCGGGTGATCACCGGAACGCTCTCGACGATCGCGGGGCAGGTCGCCGGATCTGGGATCGAGCGCACGGCGCTGATCCTGGTCGGGCCGGCGCTCGGCGCCGAGGATTTTCGCGAGAGCGCGCTCTACGCGGCCGACTACGACCGCCGGTTCCGGCCCGGCGGGGCGGTCGGCAGCACGGGCATCGACAACGAGGACGCGAACGCATGAGCGTTCCCGGCATCCTCGTCGCCGCGCCGCGGTCGAGTTCCGGCAAGACCACGGTGACGCTCGCGCTCATGCGCGCGCTCGCCCGTCGCGGCTTGCGCGTCCGCGGGGTGAAGTGCGGGCCCGATTACATCGACCCGGCCTTCCACGAGGCGGCGACCGGCTTTCCGAGCGTCAACCTCGACAGCTTCGCGATGGGCCCTGCCCTCCTCGACGCGGTCGCCGGGTTCGCCGTGCGGGACGCCGACATCGTCGTGGCGGAAGGATCGATGGGCCTGTTCGACGGCGTCCGAGCCGGCGAGGGCCGCACCGGCGCGAATGCCGACATCGCCGCCCGCTACGGCTGGCCCGTGCTGTTGGTGCTCGACGTGTCGGGGGCGGCGCAGTCCGCGGCGGCGATCGCGCTCGGCTGCTCGCTCTACGATGCGCGCGTCAGAATCGCGGGCGTGGTGCTGAACAAGGTGGCCAGCGCCCGCCATCGCCGCCTCGTCGAAGCCGGGCTCGCCCGCGTCGGGATCCCGGTCCTCGGCGCGCTGATGCGGGATGCGTCGCTGGTCCTGCCGGAGCGCCATCTCGGCCTCGTGCAGGCGCGGGAGACCTCCGACCTCGACGCCCGTCTCGATCGCCTCGGCGATCTCGCCGTCGAAGGTCTCGATTGCGATGCGATCCTGGCTGCGGCCGGCGGCGCGGTTCCCGCCGGCGCGGGCGCCCTCCCC
>NZ_VRUV01000723.1:0-1784 GCF_008039455.1 Methylobacterium sp. WL116 | reverse complement strand
GGCGCCGCCCCCGCCGACCGCGCCGGACGACTGATGCGGGCCCGCGCGCGAGGAGGCCCGCACACCAACGGTTAAGCCTGTCGACCTATCACCGAGCATCCCTCATGCGTCGTGCCGGGAGAGGCGCCGTTGACCCGTGACCAAGTCGCCACCGCAATCCGGCGCCTCGCCGCCTCGCAGGTCGAGGACATCGAGCGTGCCGTCAAGGACGGGCACAAGACGATCGCGCTGAACGAGCTGGCGGACCTGAACCGCCAGCTGAAGGCCTTCGCCGCCGCCCTCAAGAAGGCGCCGGTCCGGGCGTGACGTCGATCCCGTGATCCCTGGATCGCAGGATGATCGTCGACACGGCGGGACGTCGCGTTTTCCGCCACGGAGATCTCATTCATCTCAGGCGGGGGCGTCCTCGCCCCCCGGGCTACCAGCGCGGGCCGCCCCAATCGCGATCCGGGATGTCGACCGGCGGCCGCGGCGGGTGATCGAAGACGACCGGGCGACGGGGGCCGTCATCGTATCCGCCCGGCTCGTCGCAGACCCGGACACGGCGCACCACCTCCTCGCCATAGGCGTCGATGCGGCGCTTCACGAAGCTGCGGCAGCGCTCGGGCGGCTCGAAATCCGGGCCGGCGGTGAAGCGCGGGCGGCGGAAGGCCGGCTCGGGCGGGGGCGGCTCCCGGTGGGCGTAGCCGCCGTATTCCGGGTGCGGCGGCGGATAGGGCCCGTCGAAATCCGCGGCCCGTGCGGCGCCGACGGAGGCTTGGCCCGCGAGGACGAGCGCGCAGAGCCCGGCAAGACGGAAACGGTGGAGCGACACGACATGTCCTCGCGCAATGCGTGGCCGGCGGCCATCGAAGCCCGGAGGATGATCGAGGGAGGCTGAACCGTTCGCGAGCGGACGCGTCGGGATCCGTTCAGCTTCGATCCGCGGCGGTCACAGGTCCTTCGGCACCGTGCCGCGCACGGCACAGCGCCACTTCGCGACGTGGAGGTCGGGGTGCGCCGCCTGCCATTCGGCGAGGACGCTCTGGGCGTGGCGCAGGCAGATGAACGGGTTGCTGCCCTCGTAGGACATCGGGATCTGGTCGTCGTGGCACTGCGTCGGTTGCGACAGCAGGCAGGCGGACAGCAGGATCAGCATCGGCAGGACGTCCTCGCAGGGTCCCGGCTCCGCGGCCGGGTTGAGAGGATCTTAAGACGACGCCGAGGTCCGTGGGAAGTGCTGCGGCGAGGACGGCACGTGAGCCTGCCTCCCCCCCCCACTGCGAGGGGAGGCAGGAGCGGCTCTCAGGCCGCCGCCCAGATCTCGCCCTTGGCAATCGTCGCGAGGTCGCCGGAATAGCGCCGCAGCGGGCCGGCGGCGATCTCGGCGTGGCGCGGGCTCAGGGTCTTGAGCGAGCGCGCCAGCAGCCGCAGGAAGACGAGGTCGTGCTCGCCGGTCTCGACGAAGGTCGGCGTCAGGCGCCCGTGGCTGCCGAGGAGGAGCGTGCCGCGGCGCATGCCGTAGCCGGCGTCGTCGCCGACGGACCCGGCGGCGATCGTGCCGGCGATCATCCGCGAGCCGGCGTAATCGCCCGCGCGCTCGACCAGGATCAGCCCGCGCCGCATGCGGTCGCCGAGATGGCGGCCGGCGGTGCCCTTGATGACCAGCGTCGCGCCGTCGAGCCCGGCCTTGGCCGCGTAGACCGCGCCGCCGGCGTAATCGCCGGCATCGCCCGCGATGGTGATGGTGCCGCCGGTGGCGCCGGTGCCGGCGAACGGGCCGGCCGTGCCGGTGACGGTCAGCG
>NZ_VRUV01000722.1:0-1785 GCF_008039455.1 Methylobacterium sp. WL116 | reverse complement strand
ACGCTGGAATCGGCGCTCGCCAAGGCCTACGGCGGCAACCCGCAGCTCAACTCCAGCCGCGCCGGCGTCCGCGCGACCGACGAGGGCGTCGCGATCGCGAAGTCCGGCTATCGCCCGACCGCCAGCATCAGCGCCGACATCGGCTCCCAGTACCTCGAAGGCCGCGTCTCCGGAGCGCAGCTCGCGCAGACGACGACGCCGGGCGGTGCGGGCCTCACCGTCAACCAGACATTGTTCAACGGGTTCCAGACCGACAACAACACCCGCCGCGCCGAGTCGAACGTCTACAGCCAGCGCGAGAGCCTGCGCTCCACCGAGATGTCGGTGCTGTACGGCGGCGTGCAGTCCTACATGAACGTGCTCAGCAACACCGCGACGCTGGAGCTGAACCGCAACAACGTCGAGGTGCTGGAGGAGCAGCTCCGCCAGACCCGCGACCGCTTCAACGTCGGCGAGGTCACCCGCACCGACGTCGCCCAGGCCGAGGCGCGCCTCGCCGGCGCCCGCTCGCAGGTCAGCGTCGCGGAGTCGGCCCTGCGCACCAGCATCGGCACCTATCGCCAGAACATCGGCGTCGAGCCGCGCCAGCTCGCCCCGGGCCGCCCGCTCGACCGCTACGTGCCGGCCAACCTCGATTCGGCGATCGCGATCGGCCTGCAGGAGCATCCGCAGATCCTCTCGGCGCTGCACGCGGTCGACGCGGCCGAGGCGCAGGTCAAGGTGCTCGAGGCCGCGCTGTATCCGACCGTCGGCCTGCAGGGCAGCGTGCAGCAGCGCTACGACCAGACCTTCCCCGGCGACAACTTCTTGTCGGCGTCGATCGTCGGGCGGGTGACGATCCCGCTGTACCAGGGCGGCCAGGAATACGCGCAGATCCGCCAGCAGAAGGAAGTCGTCGGCCAGACCCGCATCCAGGCCGACCTCGTCCGCGATCAGGTCCGCGCGCAGGTGGTCGACTTCTGGGGCCGGCTCGAGGCCGCCTAGGCGCAGGTGATCGCCGCCCAGGCCCAGGTCCAGGCCAACGAGGTCGCGCTGAACGGCGTCCGCGAGGAAGCCCGCGTCGGTCAGCGCACGACCCTCGACGTGCTCAACGCGCAGCAGGAACTGCTCAACGCCCGCGTGAACCTGATCACCGCCCAGCGCGACCGGGTGATCTTCTCCTACGGCGTGGTCCAGGCGATCGGCCGTCTGACGGTGCGCTACACCGCGGTGCCGGTGGCGGTCTACAGCGCCAAGGTCCACTACGACCAGGTCAAGGATCTCTGGTACGGCGTCCGCTCGCCGGACGGCCGCTGAGGCGGCGTGATTCGCGCCCGCGACCCGAGGGTTCCGGCGGGCGCGGGCAAGCGGAATACGGGCAGGCGGAATAACGGCGCCCGGCGGGTGATTTCCCGAGGACTGTGCTCCGGCTGCGCTTGTCGCGTGCGCGCGGCGTGGAATACTCCATTCGACAGCCTTTTTTCGTCCCTCCCACCTTCTCGAGCGCCGTCCGGATGAGTGCAGCGAGCCCCAAGATCCAGGACAAGGCGGCGGAGAAGGCGCACGAGCCCTCCATGGAGGAGATCCTGGCGTCGATCCGCCGGATCATCGCCGACGATCAGGCGGTGAAGCCGCCCGAGCCGGCCGCGGTTCGCCCCCCCTCGCACGAGAACGACGACGTGCTCGACCTTGCCGAGATGGAAGAACCCGCGCCGCCGCCGCGCCCCGCCGCCAAGCCGGTGCCGCTGGAGCTCGAAACGCTCGATTTCGACGCGCACCAGCCGCTCGACCATCACCGGCAGGTTG
>NZ_VRUV01000721.1:0-1794 GCF_008039455.1 Methylobacterium sp. WL116 | reverse complement strand
CCTCCTCGTGCCGTTCCACCCGCACGACGCCACCGCGACCGACCTCCTGATCCACGCGGTCACCGTGCTCGGCGTGATCGGGCTGAACGGGATTTTTGGCGGCCGGCTGCTCGGCGGCGGCCCGGACGCATCCCGGCGCGACCGTGGCGGTTGACCTTGCCACGCCGGCAAGCTCCACGGTGCGGCGCATCCCCGTGAGGAGACTCGACCCCATGCGCAACACCGTCCGGCCCGCCCTGATCGCCGTCGCCGTCCTCCTCGCTGGCGGGGTGCTGGCACAGGGCATGGACCACGAGCGCATGGATCACGAACATAGGGACCACGCCGGCCGTCATCCCGCGCCGGCCGCGGGCGAGGCGCCCTCCACCCGGGCGTTCCGCGCCGTCGACGCGCGGATGCACGCCGACATGGCGATCCGCTACAGCGGCGACGTCGACGCCGACTTCGTGCGCGGCATGATCCCCCACCACGAGGGCGCCGTCGGCATGGCGCGGGTCGCGCTGCAATACTCGAAGGACCCGGAGGTGCGGGCGCTCGCCGAAGAGATCGTCAAGGCGCAGGAGCGCGAGATCGCCCAGATGCGGGCGATCCTGGCGCGGACGGGCGGGAAGTAGGAGCCGCAGCCTCGGATGCCCCCGCGCCCGGCGCTCGAAGCGACGTCCCTCCCTCCGTCATGGCACCCTTGCGCCCGCGATTCGGAGCCATCGCCTTCCGAGCCTCGATCCCGATCGGGGCTGCAGCGGCCTTGACGTCTGCGCATCTTTTTATCTTATAGGCAATCTGCGCACAGGAAGAGCTCCTTGTCGGCCTGCAAGGTTCGGATCGTCGTCGATCATGCCAACAGCGACGACCCGATCTTCACGGTCGAGGTGCGGCCCCCTGGGGTTCGCTCGCTGTGATGGCCGAGGTGACGCTCTCGGGGCGATCCCTCGAGCTGAACGGCATGCACGTCGGCGGCGACCCGATGACGAAGTGGGGCGCGTCCGTGCTCCGCGACATCGCGCAGGGGGTCATGGAGGAATTGGATGTCGACGCGATCCACATTGTTGGCGGCGTTCGGACCACGGGTGCAAATCCGGGACGGGACCCTCGTCCCCGACGGCTCCGTAGAGCGCCTCAGCCTCAAGCGGCTGCCGGACGCGCACCTCGACACGGTGGCGGCGGCCCGCGCCCTGGTCCGTAGGCATCTTCCAGTGAAGGCGGCTCACGCGGTCATGACGGACGTGTTCGACACCGGCGAGGCCTATGTCGAGGTGCCGAAGGTCGAGAGCCTGAGCCGGCTGACGTCGGAACTGACGGCGCTGGGCATCGCCGTCCGCAAGCATGCACCCGACCCGATCTCCGTCCGAAGCGTGCGCGAGGCCCTGCATCTCTCGCAAGCCCAGTTCGCGCTCCGGTTCGGGCTGGAGGAAGCGACCGTCAAGAACTGGGAACAGGGCAAGTCCAGGCCGAACGCCACGGCCATGACGTTGATCTGGACGATCCATCGCCACCCCGAAGCGGTCGTCGATGCCCTCGCCACCTGCGGAGCCGCGACCGAAGCGGATGCGGCGTCCGCCCTTCGCGCCAGGGAAGGCCACGCCCCGGTGGACCCGCTTCGACGCCCTGTCCAGAAGCCCGAATCGTGCTAGGCTCACGCACGATGCGACAGGCCCGGCACCTTCTGCGACGGCTCGCTGCGATCCTTCGGGTCGCGGCGCTTCTCGTCATGGTCCCGGCCTTCGCCCAGGCGCATGCCGGGCACGCCCACCACCCCGGCGCCGGGCATGCGCGCGTCGGGCACGCCTCGAAGGC
>NZ_VRUV01000720.1:0-1797 GCF_008039455.1 Methylobacterium sp. WL116 | reverse complement strand
GCGCAGGGTCGGGTCGAGGGCCATCGGGGTGCGGTCTCCGGGCAGGCTGCCTGACGCCCAAGTGGGTCGCGCAGGGGCGGGGGCAAGGCGGGCAACGGTTAAGCAGGGCAAGGGCAAGGCCGATCGGCGAGGACGTGCGGGCGTCAGCTGATCGGCGCGGCGAAGATCCGGGCGGCGGCGGGCCGCTGCGCCAGCGCCGCGTACCAGGACCGGATCTCGGGCCGCTCGACGCGCTCCGCCGGCAGGGCGAGCCAGCGGTGGGCGGCGCAGCCGAGCGCGATGTCGGCGATCGAGAAGCGCGTGCCGACGACGAAGGTTCGGTCGGCGAGGTGCCGGTCGAGGATCGCGGCGAGGACCTCGGACCGTTCGAGCGAGGCGGCGATCAGCGTGTGGTCGCGCGCATCCGGCGCGGCGCGGTAGAGCTGCCAGAACGCGTCGCGCATCGCCGGGGTGAAGCTCGTCGCCTGCCAGTCGAGCCATTGCTGCACCTGCGCCCGCTCGCGCCGGTCGTCGGGCAGGCGGAGCACGCCCTCCGCCCCGTCCGCGAGGTAGCGCAGGATCGCGTTCGACTCCCACAGGGCGAAGTCGTCCTCCTGGAGCACCGGCACCAGGCCGTTCGGGTTCATCGCCCGGTAGGCGGGGTCGGCGACCACGCCGTGCGCGCCGCCGGCCTCGACCCGCTCGTAGGCGAGGCCGGATTCGTCGAGCCCCCAGAGGGCCTTCTGCACGTTGACGGAGTTCGCCCGCCCCCAGAGCCTGCGCATCGGCTTATTCCTGCTCGCTCGCCTCGGGCCGATACGGCTCGGGCGGATAGGCATGCACGCCGCCGTTCGGATCGGTGATCCGGGTGCCGTCGCGATCCGCCGCGACGTAGCCCGGCCCGACCGGCACCTTGCCGTGGCCACCGGGGATGTCGAGGACGTAGGTCGGCTGGGCCAGCCCCGAAAGCCGGCCGCGGAGCGTGCGCATCAGCGCCTGCCCGGCATCGAGCCCGGTGCGCAGGTGAGCCGTGCCCGGCGCGAGGTCGCCGTGATGCAGGTAGTACGGCTTGATCCGGTTCTCGACGAAGCTCCGCATCAGCGCCTCCATCACCGCCGCATCGTCGTTAACGCCGGCGAGCAGCACCGTCTGGCTCACCATCGGGATCCCGGCGTCGACCAGCCGCGCGCAGGCGGCCCGCGCCTCGGCGCCGAACTCGCGGGCGTGGTTGGCGTGCAGGGCCACGAACACCGCCCGGCCGAAGCCTTTCAGCGCGGCGATTAGAGCGTCGGTCACCAGGGCGGGGCTCACCACCGGCACGCGGGTGTGGACCCGCAGGACCTTGACGTGGGGCACGCACTCGAGCCGCCGCGCGATGTCGGACAGCCTGCGCGGCGAGAGCGCGAACGGGTCGCCGCCGGTCAGCACCACCTCCCAGATCGCCGGGTCGGCGGCGATGTAGGCCAGCGCCGCATCGAGCTCGGCCTCGCTCAGCGTGCCGGCGCCTTCCGGCCCGACCACCTCGCGGCGGAAGCAGAAGCGGCAATAGACCGGGCAGACGTGGAGCGGCTTCAGCAGCACCCGGTCGGGATAGCGGTGGACGAGGCCGGGCATCTTCTCGTGGACGGCGTCGCCGATCGGGTCGGCGCGTTCCTCGGCCGCGGTGACGACTTCCTCCGCCCGCGGCACGAACTGGCGGGCGATCGGGTCATGCGGGTCGGCGGCGTCGATCAGCTCGGCCATGTCGGGGGTGATCGACACGGCGTAGCGCGCGGCCACCGCCCGCAGGGCCGGCAGGTCAGCCGCCGCCACGAGGCC
>NZ_VRUV01000071.1:0-13520 GCF_008039455.1 Methylobacterium sp. WL116 | reverse complement strand
GCCTTCGCCTTCGCGATCGTGCTGCTGGCCAACGAATGGATTCAGTGGCCGCCGCTCCTGACGATGGCGCTCGCGGCCAACCTCACCTGCTTCTGCGACACCGGCGGCCCGATCCGCATCCGCCTGCTGTCGCCTCCGAGCCCCGGCGACGAGGCCGTCAGCCTCGCGTGCTCGATCGGCTTGAGCCCCGGCGACCACGTCCTGCGCCGGGTCGTGATCGAGGGGGCGGAGGCCTCGGGCACGGAGATCGACTGCGGCGGCGCGACGATCGGCCGGACCGAGCCGGCGCCGACGCTCGCGGAGCTCGCGGTCGAGATCCGCTCGCGCGCGCCGACCGGAGCGGGGGGGATCTGGTCGCGGCCGAGCGGCGTGACCCTGCGCAACTGCCGCATCCTCGGCCACATCCGCGTCTGGGGCATGGGCCTCAACGGCCAGGGGCTCGCGGTGAAGGCGTCCTCGCACAGCCTCGGCCATACCGAGCGGGCACAGGCCGCCGCGCCGACGCAGGTCGCGATCCGCGATTCGACGATCACCGCGCTCGGGCACATCCCGATCTACCTCGCCCCCGGGGTCACCCGTTTCACCCTCCAGGGCTCCACCCTGAACGGGCGCTCGGGCGCGGACGCGATCTACCTCGACGCAGAGAGCGCGGACAACGTGATCGCCAACAACACCATCGACGTCGCGATCGGGCGCGAGGCCATCGCCGTCGACGGCTCGGCGCGCAACCGCATCATCGGAAACCGCATCGCCCAGCACGGGCAGGGCGGCGTGCGGCTCTACCGCAATTGCGGGGAGGGCGGCACAGTCCGCCACCAGAGCCCGTCGGACAACGTGATCACCGGCAACGTCTTCACCGGCGGCGGCGGCCTGTTCGGGTCGACGGCGATCGTCGTCAATTCCCGCGGCGGATGGCGGCTCTATTGCGGCCAGGATGCCGGCTACCCGTTCGGCAGCAGCCGCGACGATGCCGACGGCGGCACCGGCAACGTCGTCGAGCCGAACACGAGCGAGTGATCCGGCCTCAGCCGCCGGCCATCACGAGCGCCCAGAAGCGCTTGTAGCGGGTGCCGGGCGCGTCGACGCGGGCGATGCCGATCCGGCGGATCTGCGGGATTAGCATGTTCTTGTTGTGCTCGGGCGAGGCCTTCCAGCGGGCCAGCACCTGATCGAAGGTCTCGGAGCCGGCGCTGAGGTTCTCGGCCGACCAGGTGCGGCCGAGCCCGGCCGACGCCATCCGCGACGTGAAGCTGCCGCCGGCCTCGTGGCTGAGCTGGCCGGTGCGGGCGTTGTTGCCGGCCTGGAACGCCGCCGCCGTGACCAGCCCCGCGTCGACCGTCACCGGTCCGAGCCCGTGCTGCGCCCGGTATCGCGAGATCGCGGCGGCGGCAGCGGTCTCGTCGAGGATCACGGGGCTCACCGGGCCCGGACTCTCGAGGATCGTCGGCGTCCCGCAGGCGGAGAGCGCGAGGGCGAGGAGGCCCAGGCCGGCGAAGGCGTTGCGGTGGCGGCTGGCGCGGTGGGTCATCGGAAAAGGGTTCGCTGGCGGGACGGGCCGTCGCCTTGGCCCGGCCGATGCGGCGAAACCGGGGCGCGCGGCCGCCCGCACGACGCAAGAGCGGACGCCTGTGCCCGCGACGCCACGCCCAGCCTCAGATCCGTGTGCCGGGATCGCGCAGCGGAGCCCCGCAGCGCCAGCCGGTGATCCGGTATTCCGGATGCTCGCCGACCCAACGGGCGAGCTGCGGTTGCGCGACGTGCTGGCAGGCGCGCGGCGTGGCGACGTCGAGCGGCATGCGGCGCGCCTCGCAGGTCTCGGGAGCGCTCGCCATGCATGCGGTGAAGTACAGAAAGAACACGCCGGTCATCGCGATCCTCCGGGAGCCGCTGCCCTACGGCGCGCAGCGACGACGCTAGCACCGAGACGGTGGCCGTCGATGCGCCGATCCAACGCACCCCGGCACGAGACCGCTGCATCTCCGAAGGCCGGCCCCGCTCCATGCGGACGCCGCATCACGACGGAACCCGGTATTCGGCCCAGTTAATCGCGGCTGGTCGGTCGACGTGCCCGCACTGCCGCGACTCGGCCGGACCTTGCACCTGCCTTCGTACGATGAATAATGAACATCGACTCGGCCCGCGCGTCGAACATCATCGCCGGCCGAACCGTGACGCTGCAATCCTTCACCTTCGCTGCGCAGGAGCCTGACGCCCCCGACGGGTTCGGCGCCTATCACGATCTGTATGCCCACGGCTCCAACGTGGCCTTGGCGGGCGAGCGGTTCTACGCCCGCTTCCAGGCCCATCGCTTCCCGCGCATGGTGGTGTTCGATCGGTTCCTGCACGGCTTGGTGCACAGCCGCGACGCGACGCGGGTGCGCCGCGACGGCTTCGATCACGTCAACCTCCATCTCCTGCTCGCCGGCATGCTGTGGGGCGGTGTGCCCGGCGACGAGGGGCGGGTCGCGCCGGGCGAGATCCTGCTGTTCGATACGACGCGACCGCAATCGAGCCGGGCCGAGCACGCGCATGTCGTCACCATCGCGCTCGCGCGCGATCAGGTCGAGGGTCCGCTGCGTGCGTTCCGTGCCTTCCACGGCGCGGTGCTTCCGGAAGCATCCGCCGGATTGCTCGCGGACCTGATGGTCTCGCTCGCGCGCAGGGGGGCCGCGATCGACCCGCAGGCCGCGGCCGGGGCGGGGCGTGCGCTCGCGATGCTGTTGGCGGGGGCGCTGGGCGACCGGTCCGTCGCCGGCCTCGACGCGGACATGGACGAGCAGTCGATGCGTCTCAGGCGCGAGCGCGCCGAGGCCTTCATCGCCGCGCGCCTGTCGGACCCGGCCCTCGACGCCGAGACGATCGCGCGCGGGATCGGCGTCTCCCGCAGCATCCTGTATCGCTCGTTCTCGGGCGAGGGCGGCGTCGCGAACGTTCTGCGGCTTCGGCGGCTCGAGAGCCTGCGCGCCTGCCTGAGGCGGCCGACCGAGACCCGCTCGATCGCGGCCCTGGCCTTCGCCTGCGGCTTCGGCAGCGAAAGTCATTGCAACCGCGCGTTCCACGCGGCATTCGGGCAACCGCCGGGCCAGTTCCGTGCCGACCTGCAGCGGGCGCGCGCCTCCCGGGCGAGGATCGCCGAAGACCGGTCGCAGCTCGCCGCGTGGCTTTGTGAACTCTACTGATCCGGGCGTCCCGCACAGATCCGTCCGTTCGCCCGCCCCCTTGCCGACCGCGGATCGCAGCGGAGGACGTTCGGGCCGGCCGCTGACGCTGCTCCTGGCCTCGACGCAGCTCTTCGCCTTCAGCGACCGCTTCCTGATCACGGTCATCGCCACGCCGCTCAAGCACGACCTGATGCTGAGCGACGCCGAGATCGGCCTGCTCCAGGGCTCAGCCTTCGCGCTGCTCTACGCAGGGGCGCTGCCCGGGTTCGGCGCGATCGCCGATCGCGGGCACCGGCGGATGGTGCTGCTGGCATCCCTCCTCACCTGGACGATCGCGACGATCGCCTGCGGGCTATCCGGTTCCTTCGCCGCGCTGTTCGCGAGCCGCGTGCTCCTCGGGCTCGGGCAGTCGGGGATCACCCCGGCGGCCCTGTCCCTCCTGGCGGTCAGGATCGAGCGCGCGCAGCTCGGGCGCGGCATCTCGCTCCTGACCGCCGGCGGGACGCTCGGGCGAAGTCTCGCCTTCCTCGTCGGCGGCGCGACCCTCGGCTGGCTCTCGGGACGCGCCGGGATCGCGATCCCCGGGTTCGGCACGCTGGCACCCTGGCAGGCCCTGTTCGTGCTGGCGGCCCTGCCGAACCTCGTGCTGTTGGCCCTCATCTGGCGCATCGCCGAACCTTCGCAGCCCGTCGTGCCGGTCGCCCGCCCGAAATGGTCGCGCGTCGTCGGATGGATGATCCGCCGGCGCGGCGCCTACCTGCCGCATGCCGCGGCGGCGACCGCCGCGATCCTGATGGGCCAGACGCTGACGGCTTGGGCGCCGACCTTCTACGTGCGCACCCACGGCGTCACGCCGGCCGAGAGCGGCCTGGTCCTCGGTCTCGTGGTTCTGGTCACCGCACCGATCGGGCACGTCGTCGGCGGGATCGTGCTCGACCGGGTCCGGCGCACCAATCCGCGGGCCGCGCCGCTGATGCTGGGCCTCGGCCTCCTCTTCGCGCTCCCCGCCACCGCGACGATGGCTCTGGCGCCGGGCCTCGGGCCGTCCCTGGCGGGGTTCGCCGCCCTCGTCGTTGCCCTCGGCTTCTGCAGCCCCCCGGGGTTGGCCGGCATCCAGTTCCTGACGCCGGTCGCGTTGCGGGGCCGGGTCAGCGGCGTGTTCATCGCCTTCGTGACCCTCGTGGCTCTGGGCGCAGGGCCGGCGCTGCTCGGCCTCCTGAACGACCGGGTGTTCGGCACCGACGGGATCGGGCGGGCGTTCGTCGCGCTGTACGCGGTGGTCGGAAGCCTCGGCGTCGTCTTCGCCCTGATGGCGGCCCGGCGGGATTCCGGCCGGCGGCGCCGGCGGGCCTGATCAGGCGGCGGCCATCGCCCGGCCGAGCGCCACGGGCGCGAAGGCCCGCATCAGCGCGCCGTCGAGATGGCCCTTCATCCTGTCCATCGTCGCCAGCGCCTCGGGCGCCGCGATCGGATCGCGGTAGGTCCTGCGCTCGGTCAGGGCCGAGAACACGTCGCAGATCGCGACGATGCGCACGAGATCGGTGATCGCGCCGTCCTGCAGGCCGGCCGGATAACCGGTGCCGTCCATCTTCTCGTGATGGTGGCGCACCACCTCGACGATCTCCGGCTCGAAACCACCCTGCGCGACCAGCAGCCCGGCGCCGATCTCCGGGTGCCGCCGCATCAGGCGCATCTCCTCCGGCGTCAGGCGGCCGGGCTTGTTCAGGATCTCGACCGGGATGCGCGCCTTGCCGATGTCGTGCAGCAGCGCGGCCTTGGTGAGGCGATGCTGGTCGGCACGCGACAGGCCGACCAGCGCGCCGAACGCCGCAGCGTAGCCGGCCACGCCGAGCGTATGCTGGTAGACGCCGGCATCGTGCCGCCAGACGGTGGCGAGCCAGTCGCCGATCCCGGCCTCGGACACCGCCGCGAGGACGAGGTCGGTGCCGCGGTCGATCTCGGCCTGCTGGAACCCGGCTCCGAGCGCCGCCGAATCGAAGATCTCCGTGACGATCCCGGTGGCGGCCGCGCTGCGCGCCTCGAGACGCCGCGTCCGGTTCGCCCCGACCTCGATCATCGCGAAGACGCCGGCGAGGATCGTCTCGCGCGCGGCCGTCGCGGGCAGGCTTCTCACGATCGGCGAGGAGGAGGTACGCTGCGGGCCGCCGCGGCGCAGCACCAGCGTCGGGATCCAGGGGGTCTCGGCGAGGATGGCGTCGGCGATCGGCGGTGCGAGATCGAGCACCACCAGGGCGGGGCGTCCGCCGCCGAGCGGCCAGGCGGCCGCCGTGCGGCACGGCATCACCAGATCGATCCCGCGCGCCAGCGGGCGCCGCAGGTCGGCATGATCGGTGATCAGGAGGACGAAGGCGTCCTCCGCGGCCGGGAACTGGGCGCCCTGAGCCAATGCCGGAAATCCTCGGTTGTCGTCGTCAACGCTTCGTTGACGATAAACCGAACTTCGTGAGTGAACCGTTTCCGGATATTTCGGCGACGCCACGCTAATGCCCGATTCGGCGTCGGCGTTCACCTCGTCCGTAAGCGGGCAGAGTGCGCAGGTCGCCGGCGCACGGGATGCGCCCGTCGTCGATTCAGGCGACCGTCGCGCCGTGGACGTCGGCGTCGATCGCGCGGGCGCCGCGCGCCTCGGCGCCGTCGGTGAGGAAATCGGCAAGCTTCACGACGAGCAGCACCTGCACGCTGGCGAGGGCGGCGAAGACGGCGAGGAACGAGGTCAGCATGGCGGGATCCGGTTGCGTGTTGCGACGCAATAGATCTCATGCTGCGCTGCATTCTGGTATACCAAACGCCACATGCCAAATATGCGAATCACGCATGCGCTCAGGCTCGGCGGATATGTTCCACCGATCCGGCTCGGAGCCTCCGAACGATCCTTGAGGTCAGTCGAGATAGGCGCCGTAGGCGTCGACGTGGTCGGCGAGGCCGATGCCGTGGTCGCGAACCAGCCGCTCGGCGAGCTCGACGTCGCGCGCCTCCAGCGCGTCGATGATGGCGACGTGCTCGCGAATCGACTTCTCTGCCCGGTCGCCCTGGCGCAAGGCGGTGTTGCGGATGCCGCGCACGTGCATCAGCAGGTTGCTCGACAGCTCCGAGATCATCGCGCATTGCCCGAGCGAGATGATCTTCTGATGGAAGCGGATGTTGGCGTCGGAGTACTCGTCGATGTGCTCGGCCGGGCGGCCGTCGTAGAATTCGGGGAAGGCCTCGCGCAGCGAGCGCAGCTCGGCGTCCGAGGCGCGGGTGCAGGCGAGCCGGGCGGCCATGCTCTCGAGCGCCGCCCAGGCATGGATCATCCCGACGATCTCTTTCTTGGTCTTCTTGATCACGAACACGCCGCGCCGGGCCTCGGAGCGGACGAAGCCCTCCTGCTCCAGCACCGTCAGCGCCTCGCGCACCGGCGTCCGGCTGACGCCCAGATCCTGCGACAGCTTGCGCTCGTCGAGACGGACCTCGTCGGGGCGCCCGTAGATGTCCATGTTGGTGATGAACGTCTTCAACGCCTCGTAGGCCAAGGTCCGCAGGCTCGAACTGACCACGATCGGCTTGATGCTGAGCGACTCGGAGTTCGACATGCCGTACCCGTCGGTCCGCGTTCTTCGGTTTGTGTTCGACGCGCGACCGACCGCCGAAGTAACCCAAACCTCGGCGCCAGCCTAGATGGCACCCGTGCGCTCCACACAGGCACCGCTCGGCGCGTCGTGGGCGGGACCAAGGCGGCTCGGCGTCAGGATCGTCAAAGCACCACGCGACCGCGTGCACGTCCGATCCTTCTTGGTAATCCCGGCGAAATTTCTGTATTTTTATTCCACTCTCGTTGACAGGTTCCGCGAGGATGACGCACGATATTTCTGGCATACCGTAGACCAGAGATCGGCCGGCTGAGGCGCTGACTTTTTCTTGTTGCGGTGCCAAAAGTTTTTCCGAGATGAGCCGTGCAATTGAAGCTGCATCGGAAGCCGGAACGCGGCATCAGGATCATGCCGACATTGCGGTTCGCGCGTGAACGACGGTGTTCGCGCGACGACATCGAGGATTGAAGGGCGTCGGCGTTCCATGGCGCGCCGTCTGACGGCCGGCTCGGACGCCGGCCGCCACACGACGACGCTGCGGTCAACGCAGACGACACGCCACGTGCCGGACAACCGGCCTTACGCGAGACCTCTGGGAGGATGACATGATGCACGAAGAACGGCCGGCGATCGGACGGGTGTCCGACGGATATCGATGGATGCAGCTCGCGCTGGGCGTGATCTGCATGGTGATGATCGCGAACCTCCAGTACGGCTGGACGTTCTTCGTGCCCGACATCCAGAAGAAGTTCGGCTTCGACCGCGCCGCCATCCAGTGGGCGTTCACGCTGTTCGTGCTGTTCGAGACCTGGCTGGTGCCGGTCGAGGGCTGGTTCGTCGACAAGTACGGCCCGCGCGTGGTCGTGCTGTTCGGCGGCCTGCTCTGCGGGATCGGCTGGGTGATCAACTCCTACGCCACCTCGCTCAACATGTTCTATCTCGGCCAGGTCATCGCCGGCATCGGCGCGGGCGCGGTCTACGGCACCTGCGTCGGCAGCGCGCTCAAGTGGTTCCCGGACAAGCGGGGCCTGGCCGCGGGCATCACCGCCGCGGGCTTCGGCGCCGGCTCGGCCTTCACCGTGGCGCCGATCCAGTGGATGATCGCCGAGAACGGTTTCCAGGCCGCCTTCCTGTGGTTCGGTCTCGGCCAGGGCCTCGTCGTCTGCCTGCTGGCGTTCTTCCTGGTCTCGCCGAAGAAGGGTCAGGTGCCGGAGGCCGCCGTGAACGCCAACGTGATCCAGACCCGGCGCAACTACGCGCCCGGCGAAGTCGCGAGGCAACCGATCTTCTGGCTGATGTACTTCATGTTCGTCATCGTCGGCGCCGGCGGCCTGATGATCACCGCCAACCTGAAGCCGATCGCCGCCGACATCGGCGTCGACAAGATCCCTGTGACGATCCTCGGCGTGACCATGGTGGCGATCACCTTCGCTGCGACCATCGACCGGGTGCTCAACGGGCTGACGCGGCCGTTCTTCGGCTGGGTCTCGGACAAGATCGGCCGCGAGAACACGATGTTCATCGCCTTCGCAATGGAAGGGTTCGGCATCTACATGCTCTACCTCTGGGGCCACGATCCGCTGTGGTTCGTGCTGCTCTCTGGCTTCGTGTTCTTCGCCTGGGGCGAGATTTACTCGCTCTTCCCCTCGACCTGCACCGACACCTTCGGCTCGAAGTTCGCGGCGACCAATGCCGGCCTGCTCTATACCGCCAAGGGCACGGCGGCCCTGCTGGTGCCGGCGGCGAACTACCTGCAGCAGAGCTCCGGCAGCTGGGACGGCGTGTTCCTGATGGCCGCCGGCGCCAACATCCTGGCCTCGATCCTCGCGATCGCGGTGCTGAAGCCCTGGCGCAAGCGCGTGGTCGCCAACGCGATGCTCGCCGCGCCCGAGACCACCACCACCCGCGGGGTCGTGGCCGCCTGAGGGCGCCACCCCACCGACAGGTCCGAACGCGACGAGGCCCGGCACCGTCTTTACGGTGCCGGGCCTTCGCGCATATCGGGGGGAGGGGAACCGGAGGATTGCGGATGGACGCCGACGAGACCAGGGCGCGGGCGTCGGTGGTGGAGGCCGCGCGCGGCCTCGATGCGCAGGGCCTCAACCGCGGAACCTCGGGCAACGTCTCGCTGCGCTGGCGCGACGGCCTGCTGATCACGCCGTCGGGCATCCCGAGCGGGCGGATGGCCCCGGAGGACGTGGTCTTCCTCCGCATGGACGGCAGCTTCAACCATCCCCTGAGCCCGTCCTCGGAATGGCGCTTCCATCGCGACATCCTGCAGGACAAGCCGGCGGTGAACGCGGTGGTGCACGCGCATCCCGACCACGGCACCGCCTTCGCCATGTGCCGCCAGACGATCCCGGCGGTGCATTACATGATCGCGGCCGTGGGCGGCCCGACGATCCGCTGCTCGGGCTACGCCACCTTCGGCACCGAGGAGCTCTCGCGCCTGGCGCTCGAAGCGCTGGAGGACCGCAACGGCTGCCTGCTCGCCAACCACGGCATGATCGCCACCGGCCCCGACCTCGCCAAGGCGTTGTGGCTCGCGGTCGAGATCGAGACCCTTTGTCGGCAATACGCGATCGCGCTGCAGGTCGGCACGCCGGTGGTGCTGCCCGACGACGAGATCGCGCGCAACATCGAGAAGTTCAGGAGCTACGGGCCTCGGCCGACGGCCTGACGCGATCGACGCGTCGGCCGATCGCCAGCGCGCTCGGGTCCTCATTCCGAGGCTCAGCCGCCCAGGATCGTGCCGACGCTCACGCCGCCGCCTTGCGCGAACTCCACCGCCGAGACCTTCTTGCCGCCCTCGGGCTTCACCTTGAAGATCTCGATCTGGCCGCCCTGCGCGGTGACGCGGATCGAGTCGTCGCCGATCGCGATCACCTCGCCGACCTTGCCCTTCACGCCGCCGAGCGTCCGCACCGGGTGCAGGCGGGCATCGAAGATCTGCAGCTTGGCGCCGTTCACCGTGGTCCAGGCGCCGGGCGCGGGGTTGGCGGCGCGGATCAGGTCGTAGATCTGGTTGGCGTGGGCGCCCCAGTTGATCGCCGCCTCGCGGGCGCGGAACCAGCCCTCGTAGCTCGCGGCGTCCTCGTCCTGGTCGATCTCGATGTGCCGGCCGGCGACGACGAGGTCGGCCGCCTCCAGCATCGCCGCGACGCCCATCGGGAAAAGGCTGTTGAAGTAGACGTCGCCGAGGGTGTCGTCGGCGCCGATGTCGCAGGTCTTCTGCAGGAGGATCGGGCCCTCGTCGAGGCCGTCGGTCGGGCGGAAGATCGTCAGCCCGGTCTTCGTGTCGCCCTTCGCGATCGGCCAGTTGATCGAGGACGGCCCGCGATACCGCGGCAGCAGCGAGGGATGGTACTGGATCGTGCCGTGCTTCGGGATGGTGACGAAGTCCTGCGGCGCGAACTGCAGCACGTAGGCCATGACGCCGATCTCCGCGTCGAGCCCGCGCATCGCGGCCTCCGCCTCGGCGCTCTTCAGGCTCGGGAACTGGAACACCTGCAGCCCCTGCTCGAGCGCCGCGGTCTTGAGCACGTCGGGCTTGGCGCCCTCCTTCTCGGGCGCGCAGAACACGCCGGCCACCGTGTCGCCGCGCTTCAGGAAGGCCTCCAGCACCGCCTTGCCGAAATCCTGCTGACCGATGAAGGCGATGCGCATGGGATCCTCGTCGTTTCGGTGGGATGGTCCGCCTCGACCCGTTCGTCCAGGAGGATGCCGGATGCACGGGCGACCTCGGCCGCCCCGGGATGCTCGCCGTCATCCCGGGCTCTGCGACGCAGCCCCGGGGATGACGGGCGGAGGCGGGTTGGCCCGCTTCCGCCGCGATGGTCGGATGCGATCCGCGGGCCTACTCCGCCGCGATCTTCTCGATCCGTCCGACGGCGCCGGAATGGGCGATCTCGTCGACCTCGGCATCGGTGTACTTGAGGACGCTGCGCAGGATCTCGTCGGTGTGCTCGCCCAGCAGCGGCGAGCGCGTCACCTCGCTCGGGCTCGCCGACAGCTTGATCGGGTTTCCGACGGTCAGGTAGGTGCCGCGCGTCGGGTGCTCGACCTCGACGATCGTGCCGGTCTTGCGCAGCGACTCGTCGGCGGCGATCTCCTTCATCGACAGGATCGGGCCGCAGGGGATGTCGTACTCGTTGAGGATGTCCATCGCCTCGAACTTGTCGTGCTTCATCGTCCAGGCTTCGATGCGCGTGAAGATCTCGTTCAGGTGGGGCAGCCGCGCCTTGGGCGTGGCGTAGCCCGGATCGGTCTTCCAGCCCGGCTCTCCGATGATGTCGCAGATCGGCGCCCAGACCGCGGCCTGGGTGATGAAGTACAGGTACGCGTTGGGATCGTGCTCCCAGCCCTTGCACTTGAGGATGCGGCCGGGCTGGCCGCCGCCGGAATCGTTGCCGGCGCGCGGGGTCGAGTCGCCGAACGGGATGCCCTCGCCGAACTGGCTGTACTCCGTGAGCGGGCCGTGATCGAGGCGCTGCTGGTCGCGCAGCTTGACCCGGCACAGGTTGAGCACGCTGTCCTGCATCGCGCAGTCGACCTTCTGCCCGAGCCCGGTGACGGTGCGGTGGAACAGGGCGGTGACGATGCCCAGCGCGAGATGCAGGCCGGTGCCGGAATCGCCGATCTGGGCGCCGGTCACCATCGGGATGCCGTCGCGGAAGCCGGTGGTGGAGGCCGAGCCGCCGGCGCATTGCGCGACGTTCTCGTAGACCTTGCATTCCTCGTAGCGGCCCGGCCCGAAGCCCTTGACCGAGGCGAGGATCATGCGCGGGTTGGCCTCGTGGATCTTCTCCCAGGTCAGGCCCATGCGGGCGAGCGCGCCGGGGGCGAAGTTCTCGACGAGCACGTCGCACTCCTTCACCAGGCGCCAGAGCACCTCCTTGCCCTTCGGCGTCTTCGAATCGAGCGTGATCGAGCGCTTGTTGTGGTTCAGCATGGTGAAATACAGGCTGTCCACGTCGGGCAGGTCCTGGAGCTGGGCGCGGGTCGCGTCGCCGGCGCCGGGACGCTCGACCTTGATCACGTCGGCGCCGAACCACGCGAGCAGCTGCGTGCAGGTCGGGCCGGACTGGACGTGGGTGAAGTCCAGGATTTTGACGCCTTCCAGGGCCTTGCTCATGGTCTGTCTCTGATCTTCTCGAGTTCGGTGGATCGGGATGCCGGCGATGCCGCCCGGCTTCGAAGGTGTCGCGCCGCGATCCCGTCAGGCCTCATGCCTGGCGGGTGCGCTCGCGCATCGTCAAGTCAATAAAAGTCCGGTGCCGGCCAAGCCCGGCTTGCCGCAGGGTCACGCATGCGCCGACCCGGTGCGGGGCGTCCGAGCGCGCAGGCCCGGCCGCGGCTGCCCGAAGGCCCTCATCACGCCCGAGGGGCATTGCGACGCTCCATCCCTGTTGCCTTGCTCGACGTCGGCCTTGTCGACCGTTGCCGGCAAGATGACCGAAGATGGAATGGCATGCAATATGCCAAACGAAGGCGTCGGTTGCCCCGATTTCCGCTATGCCGGGCCCGCCGATCGGGCGAGCCGACCAAATTTACGATCCGCCTCGACTTGTGCAACCGCAAGATGTCGCCCCCGAAATCGATCGAATTCCGCATTCACGCGGGCCGATTGTTGTTGTCGGCGCAGGCGGCGCAGGGCATCTTGCGTCGTCCGACGGATCGACACGATGAATGTTCCCGCCGCCTTGGCGATCCAATCGCTCCCGTTCGCCTGGCTGGCGCTGTCGACGCGCCGGGGCAACGGGGATGCGTTCGCGATCCTCTACCTCGTCGGCCTCGGCCTCGTGTTGTCGATGATCGTATGGCTGGGCGACCAGGCGGGCTTTGATCAGGCGATCTCGGCCGCCGGCGAGCTCGATTGATCTGGCGGCCCTCGTCGCAGCATTCATCGCGCAGGCCGACGACGTTCGCGGCCGCCCACCTGTCTTTCCAGCAAGGCACTTGGCACGGGCAGGATACGGGTTCATCCTCCCGGTCAAACGACGCTCGATCAACGAGCGAAGACCAACGGAGGTACGCCCATGCTTTCGAGTTCCCGCCTCATCAAGTCGTCCTGGATCGCCGTCGAGGTCACGCAGGAGCGCGCCGAGCGCGTGCTGGTGGTCGAGACCTACATCGCCGTCAGTCCGCTCGAGCGGAACTACGAGGCGGCACAGTACGAGAAGGTCGTGGACTGCGTCCGGCACGTGCTCGCGGCGCATCCCGAGATCGACCGGGCCTCGATCCTGAGCATGCATCGCGGCTCCGGCTGCGCCAGCCTGTTCCGGGCCCCGGCCGAGGCGGCCTGAGCCGGACCCGCGTCGTGATGCGATGAGCGCTTCGGCGGCACCGGCCGGCTACGCCCTGCCGGACGACGGCCTCGTCGGGCGCGGGCCGTGGAATCCCGGCATCGAATCGACGCTGCCGCGGCGTTTCCTGCCGCTGACGACCCTGTACCGCCCCGAGAACGTCGCGACGCCCCTCGCCGAGGCGATGGAGCTTTCCGCCTTCTCGGGCCTGCCGATGCCGGAGATCGTCGCCTTCCGGCCGGATCGCCTCGTCGTGCACGAGCTGCTGATCCGGGTGATGGCCGACCTCTCGGTCCCCGTCGGCGAGACCTACGGCGATCTCGGCGTCAACTTCCGCGCGATCGTCGCCCACATCCTCGCGACCGCGATCGCGCCGCATGCGGACCGGATCGCCGAGACCCTTCGCGCCGTGGCGGACGAGGCGCGCGCCCGGATCGCCGCGGAACTCGACGCGGCTTTCGCGC
>NZ_VRUV01000719.1:0-1802 GCF_008039455.1 Methylobacterium sp. WL116 | reverse complement strand
GCGGACCCGCCGCGCTTCCGCCCGGTGCCGAAGCCGACGCCGCGCATCGTCGAGCCGCCGGCGCCGACGGACGAGATGTTCGAAGGGGAGCCGGAGGTCGTGCCGCCCGCCCGCAAGCCGGCGCGGAAGACGACGCGGAAACGCTGACGGCGCGCACGCATTCCCTCCGCCCCTCCGCCGCACCCAAGTCAGGCCTGCCCGACTTGGGCACACGAGGTGCGGATCTCGGGCAAGCCCGCGATCCGTCGGGGGGGGCGCGGTTCTAGCCCGCCGCCCCCATCACCGCGCGGAGCTTCGCGCGATAGGTGTCGATCACCACCAGCTTGCCGGCGCGCTCGGCGTGCCAGAACGTCCAGCCGTTGCAGGCGGGCAGGCCCTGGACCAGGGCGCCGACCTTGTGGATCGAGCCGATGGCGACGCCGACGTCGAGCTGGCCGTCCGGCCGCACCGTCGCCTTGAAGCGGCGGCGCTCGTCGGTGAGCACGTCGCCGGCCTTGAGATGGCCGGCCTCGACCACGCCGAGGAACGGCACCCGCGGCTCGGCGCGCTTGGTCGGCGCGACGAGGAGCGCGGCCCGCGACAGCGGCACCACCGCGTCGATGCGCCGGCGCGCGGCGTCGGCGTAGACCGCCTCGCGCTCGCAGCCGATGAAGCGACGCCCAAGCAGCTTGGCCACCGCGCCGGTGGTGCCGGTGCCGAAGAACGGGTCGAGCACCACGTCGCCGGGATTGGTCGCTGAGAGCAGCGTGCGGGCGAGCAGCGCCTCCGGCTTCTGGGTCGGGTGGACCTTGCTGCCGTCGGCGCCCTTCAGGCGCTCGTCGCCGGTGCAGAGCGGGATGAACCAGTCCGAGCGCATCTGAAGGTCTTCGTTGCCGCCCTTCAGCGCGTCGTAATGGAAGGTGTAGCCCTTCGATTCGGCCGAGCGGGAGGCCCAGATCAGGGTCTCGTGCGCGTTGGTGAAGCGCTTGCCGCGGAAGTTCGGCATCGGGTTGGCCTTGCGCCAGACGATGTCGTTGAGGATCCAGAAACCAAGATCCTGCAGCACGCTGCCGACGCGGAAGATGTTGTGGTACGACCCGATCACCCACAGCGTGGCGTTCGGCTTCATCACCCGGCGGCAGGCGGTGAGCCAGTCGCGGGTGAAGCTGTCGTAGCTGGCGAAGCTCGCGAACTTGTCCCATTCGTCGTCGACGGCGTCGACCCGGCTCTGGTCCGGCCGCATCAGCGAGGCGTCGCCGAGCTGGAGATTGTAGGGCGGGTCGGCGAAGACGCAGTCGACCGACGACGCCGGCAGGCGGTTCATCGCCGCGATGCAGTCGCCGACGAGGATCTCGTCGAGGGGAAGGCGCTGGACGGCGGGTACGAGACCCATCCGTGGTGCCGACGAAGCGCGCCCGGTACGCGAGACATGTTTCCGGGCGGCGGCGTCGGCAACCACGGTACGCGGGGAAGCCATGGCAAACACCGGTTACGCGACTGACCGGCAGACCATGGCCCCGTTAAGGTAAAGGTCGCGTTTCCGATTTGCGGAACTTCATGTCCCGGTTTGGGGCTGGCGTTGCTTTCGATCTCTTTCTGGATCGTCGCGGCCTGTCGCGTTCACGTCGCCTTAACCATCCCCGTCACGGCGATTTGCCTTGCCGGGACCGCATCGACCGCACCCGATGCGGCGATTGTCGCGTTCCGCGCTCGCATGTCCGGATGGATCGCTCCAAGCGCCTCGCGGCGACCGGGTCGTGCGCCGACACGGTCGTGGACCCGGAACGACCCGGCGGTGCAGGCAGGCGCCCGCGGCGCCGCGC
>NZ_VRUV01000718.1:0-1811 GCF_008039455.1 Methylobacterium sp. WL116 | reverse complement strand
CTCCAGGGCGGCGAGCCAGCGGCCGTAATCGGCCGGCGCCTCCGGGCCGTCGGCCGGGCGGATCGCGGCGCCGAGCGCGTCGGCCCACTCGGCCCCGGTGAACAGCCCCGAATCCTGCAGCGCGACCACCATCGCGAAGACCTGCGCCTCCCAGGGTGCCGAGAACGGGGCGACGGGCTCGCTCATGCGGCGCCGCCCGCGATGTAGCGCTCGAACACCGCGACGGTGACGCGCCCGTTCGGGTCGGCATCCTCGCCCCAGAGCTCGGCGGCCGGGAAGGCCACGGTGTAGAGCCAGTCCGGGTTCTCGCCCTGCCCGCAGGCGTTGGTGTCGGGCAGGACGAAGGCGCCGTGGACGCGCAGCACGGTGCCGCTTTTGGCCCGGACGTAGCGCGGCAGGCGGGTGTGGGTCGGCGGGTGGATGTTGCGCATCGTCACCGCGTCGCCGACCGCGAAGCGCGCCGGCGCGGGCGCGGGCCGGTCGCTCGGGAAGCCGGCGCGGTAGCGCGGCTCCAGGATGTCGGCGGTGAGCACCCGCGCCACCGGCGCCGGATCGGGATCGGCGACGCCGCGGGCGATCTCCTCCGGCCGCGCGAGGCCGTGGGCGGCGAGCTGGCGCTCGAGGGCGTCGAGCCAGATCGCGTAGTAGCTGGCGCGCAGGTAGTCGGCCGGCGGCATCGACTCGCGGGCGGCGCGGCTGCCGTCGAGGGTCCAGGCACCGGTAAAGCCCATCGCCATGGCGAGCGCGAAGACGCGCTTCTCCCAATCGGCGTGGAACACCGGCTCGTTCGGCTCGGGAGCGACCGGGCCGAGGCCGTGCATCCCGCCGAGGTCCTGGCCGCCGTTCATGCCGGGACGCCCGGCAGGCCGGTGCCGATCATCGCGTCGCGGGTGACGAGGCCGGCGAGGCGGCGCTCGTCGAAGGCCTCGGTGCCGGCGGGCCGCATCGGCAGCACCATGTAGCGCAGTTCGGCGGTCGAATCCCACACGGTGATCCGCGTCGTCTCGGGCAGGCGCACCCCGAACTCGGCGAGCACGCCGCGCGGGTCGATCACGGCGCGGGCGCGATAGGGCGGCGCCTTGTACCAGACCGGCGGCAGGCCGAGCACCGGCCAGGGGTAGCAGGAGCACAGGGTGCAGACGACGAGGTTGTGGGCGTGCGGCGTGTTCTCGACCACCACCATGTGCTCGCCGCCGCGCCCGCCGATCCCGAGCTCGGCGATCGCCGGCGTGGCGTCGGCCAGCAGCCGCGCGCGATAGGCCGGATCGACCCAGGCGCGGGCCACCACCTGCGCCCCGAGATGGGGCCCGACCCGGGTCTCGTAGCGCTCGACCAGCGCGTCGAGCGCCGCCGGCTCGACGTAGCCCTTCTGCACCAGGATCGATTCCAGCGCCCGCACCCGCGCCTCGACGGGGGACAGCGCGCCGTGGTCGTGCCCGTGCTGGTGCCCGTGGTCGTGATCCGGGTCGTCGTGACGATAGGCCATCCGCGCCGCCGCCCGCCTCAGGCCAGGTCGAGCGAGCGCTCGAAGGCGGCCGCGTTCGAGGCGTGCCCCTTCGGGTCGGTCACGACGATGTCCTTGAAGCCGCGCCGGGCCAGCTCCCAGGTCTTCTCCAGGGCCTGGTCGGCGGTCCCGCACGCGAACGTCGCGGGGCGCCCCGCATGGTCGTTCGCCTTCACAGTGTACACGGCACGTCCTCCCGATCGCTCGAATCGACCATACCCGGATGTGGCGTCGGCCGCGAGGATCGGGAAGGGGTTCGGTGAATCGGGTGCAGCGCGGCGCGGATTTGGCCCGAGGGGGCGGTATG
>NZ_VRUV01000717.1:0-1816 GCF_008039455.1 Methylobacterium sp. WL116 | reverse complement strand
CGCCGCAATCGATGGCCGGGCCGCCGGCCCCGCCCTCGGGCACCGCGAACGGCGTCAGCCGGGCGACGGAGCAGGCCGCGATCCGGTCGCGCAGCTCGTTCTGGGTCAAGTAGAGGGCGCGCGGCGGCAGCGGCTTGTAGGGCGCGACGCCCGATTGCGGGGTCTTGCGCGCGCCTTCGCGAGCCTGGAAGTAGTCCTGGATCAGGGCCAGCCGCTCGGCGGCCGCATCCTCGATCTGCGGCTCGAACACCATCGGCACCCCGGCGACGTAGTCGAACAGGGTGTCGAGGGATTCGTAGAACAGCGGCATCCAGTGCTCGAGGCCGGCATAGCGCCGGCCCTCGCTCACGGTCTCGTAGAGGCGGTCGTCGCGGGTCGCGGCCCCGAAATTGGCGACGTAGCCCTGGCGGAAGCGCCGGATGGTCTCGGTGGTGAGCTGGACCTCGCTCATCGGCACGAGATCGAGGGAGCGGAGCTGGCCGACGGTGCGCTGCGTCTCCGGATCGAAGGCGCGGATCGATTCCAGCGTGTCGCCGAAGAAGTCGAGGCGGATCGGGTTCGGGAGCCCCGGCGGCGACAGGTCGAGGATGCCGCCGCGCACGGCGTACTCGCCGGTGTCGCGCACCGTCCCGGTGCGCAGGAAGCCGTTGGCCTCGACCCAGGCCACGACCTTGTCCATCGAGACGACGTTGCCGATCGCGACGGAGAAGGTCTCGACGGCGATGCGCTTCATCGGCGGAACGCGCTGGATCAGGGCGTTGACCGTGGTGCAGACGATGCGGGGCGCGGCCTCCGAGGAGCGCGTGCGCGTCAGCCGCGAGAACGCGGTCATGCGCTGCGCCGCCGTGGCGCCGTTGGGCGAGACCCGGTCGTAGGGCTGGCAATCCCAGGCCGGCACGCTCATCGCCTCGATCTCGGGCGCGACGAACTTCAGGGCGTTGACGAAGGCCGCCGAGCGCCCGGAATCGCGGGCGACGTGGACCAGCACCGCCGGCCCCTCGAAGCCGGCGCTCAGGGCGCGCGCGAGGTCGGCCACCACCAGGGCGTCGAACCCGTCCGGGACGCCGGCCAGCGTCGGGCTCTCGCCGCGCGCGAATGCGTCGCGGATCCGCGCCAGCGGCCCGGACTTGGGAAGCGCGAAGCGCGCCGTCTGAACCTTCGGCGCGGGGACCGGGGGCGCGGGCGTCTTGGATGCGGACGTCTTGGATGCGGGCTTGGCCATCGGGTGTCTGTTCGTCGTCGAATCGGGCGGGCAGGCGATGCCCGGGGGCGGGACGTGGGGCCCGCGAGACGGGATGTATAGACCGGAAGGCAGGGTGTCAGGAGGCGGCGATCCGACGATGCGGCGCCCCGACCCGGGCCGCCATGGTCCGACCGGACGAATGCATGGGATGAGCTTTTCGAGGCAACCTACTCGAAATCAGCGATTTTCGATCGTTTTTTCCCGATGCGGACCCGTCGGCTCTTGCGCCGACAGGTCCGGCACGGAGCGGCTCGGGTGGGTGCTCCGCATGCCGGTGTCGCAGGGGCGGATTGCAGGAGGGACGCGCACCCGATTTTCGCGCCGAAACGCTTGATGCCCAACGCGAGCCGATAGGGACAACCCACACGCCGAAAAGAGTTTTTCCGTTCAGCGCGCGGCCCGCATCTGCTCGGGTGCGCCGAGCCGCGGCAGGACGCCCTCGCGCATCACGGCGCGGCGCAAGGGCCCGATCGCGCTCATCGCCAGCAGGCCGAAGCCGCGCAGCGCGTCGACGGGCACGAGGTCGGCGAGCAGGCTCCGGTTAAGCGTGTCGACCGCCGCGGATCGCAGCGC
>NZ_VRUV01000716.1:0-1818 GCF_008039455.1 Methylobacterium sp. WL116 | reverse complement strand
GCGCCTCGACCGCGTCCTGCGCGTTGCGGGCGGAAGCGCTCGCGCGGCGCGTCGAGCTGGCACGCGCCGCAGACGGCGTTCCCGAAGACGCGCTGCGTGCCGACCTCGCCGCCATCGACGCCGATGCGATCGAGGCGCGGCTGCGCAGCCTGGCGATGGAGGACGAGAACCTCGACCAGCGCGGCAAGACGGCCTTCGCCGAGCGCGATCGCAGCGAGCGCCGGCGCGAGGCGCTGGAGGGCGGGACCGGGGCCGAGCTGGCATTGGCGCAGAAAAAGGCGGCCGAGGCCGAGCTTCACGCGAGCGCCCGGCAATGGGCCGTGCTCAAGCTCGCGAGCCTGATGCTCGGCACCGCCATCGCCCGCCAGCGGACGGGGCAGCAGGACCCGTTGCTGACCCGGGCCGGCGCGATCATGGCGGCCCTGACGGGGGGCGGGTTCTCCGGCCTCGCGCAGGATTACGACGAGGCCGACAAGGCGCTGATCGTTGCCCGCCGCGCCGGTGGCGAGACCGTCCACGTCCAGGGCCTCAGCGAGGGCACCCGCGACCAGCTCTACCTCGCGCTGCGGCTGGCCTACCTGGAGGACTACGCCGGCAAGTCCGAGCCGGCGCCCTTCATCGGCGACGACCTGTTCTCGACCTTCGACGACGCGCGGACCGGCCACGGCCTCGAAGCGCTCGCTGCGATCGGCGGCACCGTGCAGCCGATCCTGTTCACCCACCACCGCCACGTCGCCGACCTCGCGCAGGCGCGTCTCGGCTCGGCGGTGGACATCATCCCGCTCTAGAGCAATTCCCGTGATCCCTGGATCACGGGAATTGCTCTATCTTATTGTGAGATCGCGTTTCCTTCACGCGAGCCGGGATCCACTTCGCATGAAAATGCTCTAGCCGATCCGTAGCGCGTTTCGAGGTGGGCGAGGTAGGCCTCGGTTCCGAGCGGGCGGCCGGTCGCCTGCTCGAGCAGCGCATCGGTGGGCAGGCGGCTGCCTTGCTCGTGGACGTGGCGGCGCAGCCAGCCGCGCAGCGGCGCGAAATCGCCCGCGGCGAGGCCCGGCATGATCCCCGGCTCGTCGCGCTTGGCCGCGGTGAAGAGCTGGGCGGCGGCCATCGCGCCGAGCGTGTAGGTCGGGAAGTAGCCCCAGGCGCCGCTCGGCCAGTGGATGTCCTGCAGACAGCCGAGGCGGTCGTTCGGAACTTCGAGCCCGAGCAGGTTGCGCATGCCGTCATTGAACGCGCCCGGCAGGTCGGCCACTGCGAGGTCGCCGGCGATGAGGGCCGATTCGAGGTCGTAGCGGAGCAGGACGTGCGCCGGGTAGGTCGCCTCGTCGGCGTCGACACGGATGAAGCCGGGCTCGACCCGGGTGTGCAGGCGGTGAAGGTTCTCGGGCGTGAAGGCGGCCCCGTCGCGCCCGAATTCCGTACGGACCAGGGGCGCCAGGAACGCGAAGAATTCGCGGCTGCGGCAGGCCTGCATCTCGACGATGAGCGATTGGCTCTCGTGCAGGCTCATGCCGCGGGCCTTGCCGACCGGCTGGTTGCGCCACGCGGCCGGGCGGCCCTGCTCATAGAGCGCGTGGCCGGTCTCGTGCAGCACCCCCATCAGCGCACGCCCGAAATCGGCGGCGTCGTAGCGCGTGGTGATCCGCACGTCGTCGGTGGCGCCCCCGCAGAACGGGTGCAGACTGATGTCGAGGCGCCCGCGCGCGAAGTCGAAGCCGAGCGCACGCATCAAGGCCAGCCCGATCCGCCGCTGCGCCTCAACCGGGAACGGGCCGTCGAGCGGCAGCGGCGGATCGGGCTGGCCTTGATGCGTGC
>NZ_VRUV01000715.1:0-1827 GCF_008039455.1 Methylobacterium sp. WL116 | reverse complement strand
CGCCGCTTCGGCCGGCTGCGGCTCGGCCTTGACCGCGGAGGGGCGCTTGCGGCCCTTGGCCATCTGCGCCGAGGCCCGCTGCACGAAATCGCGGAAGATCGAGGCCGGGACGTCGCCTCCGCCGACGCGGTTCATCGCGGAATTGTCGTCGTTGCCGACCCAGACGCCGACGACCATGTCGGGCGTCATCCCGATGAACCAGGCGTCGCGGTAATCCTGCGTCGTCCCGGTCTTGCCGCCGACGGCCAAGCCGGACACGCGCGCGCCCTTGCCGGTTCCGCCGTCGACCACCGCCTGCAGCGAATCGAGCATCATCGTGCGGCTGTCGCCCGGCAGGCCGGCGGCGGGCTTGGCGTCGGGGCGCAGATATAGCGGGGCGGGCGCTCCGCCGCGGATCGCGTGGATGTCGAAGCTCTCCACCGGCGTGCGGTTGGCCAGAACGCCGGCATAGGCGCGTGTCATCTCCAGCAGCGTGACCTCGGCCGAGCCGAGCGCGAGGCTCGGCACGTTCGGCAGCTCGGACTGCACCCCGAGGGATTTCGCCGTCGCGATCACGGCCGGGATGCCGAGCTCCTCGCCGAGCTGGGCCGCCACCGTGTTGATCGAGAGCGCGAAGGCGGTCCGCAGCGGCACGGCGCCGCGGAACCGGTTGTTGGCGTTCTGCGGCTCCCAGTCGCCGATCTGCACCGGGCGGTCGACCAGCACGGTCTCCGGGGTCAGCCCGTTCTCGTAGGCGGTGAGGTAGACGAACAGCTTGAACAGCGAGCCGGCCTGGCGCTTGGCCTGGGTCGCGCGGTTGAACTGGCTGTCCTCGTAGTCGCGCCCGCCCACCATCGCGAGGATCGCGCCGTCCTTCGACATCGCGACGAGCGCGCCTTGGCCGATCTTCTTCTTGCCGCCCTCGGCGTCGAGGCGGCGTGCGACGATTCCCTCGGCGAGGCTCTGGAGGTCGAGGTTGAGGGTCGAGCGCACGGTGAGGTCGCCCGGCGCGTCTGTGAGCTTCTTGGCGTCGGCGGCGAGGAGGTCGAGAAAGTAGTTGCTGCCCGGCGGCGTCTCCGGCGGCGTGCGCAGCGTCACGGTCTTGGCCCGCGCCGCGTCGGCGGCCTCCGCGGTGATCGCGCCGGTCTCGACCATGGTCTGCAGCACCACGTCGGCGCGCTCCTTGGCGCCGCCGAAGTTGCGCGTCGGGGCGAGCTGCGAGGGCGCCCGCACCAGCCCGGCGAGCATCGCCGCTTCCGGCAGGGTCAGCGCCTTCGCACCCTTGCCGAAGTAGCGCCGCGCCGCCGCATCGGCACCGTAGGCGCCGGCCCCGAAATAGGCGGTGTTGAGGTAGCCGAGCAGGATGTCGTCCTTGCTCATCTCGGACTCGACCCGCAACGCCAGGAAGGCCTCCTGGATCTTGCGGCGCAGGGTCTTCTCCTGGTTGAGCGAGGTCAGCCGGACATATTGCTGCGTGATCGACGAGCCGCCCTCGCGCACCCCGCCGCCGACGGCGTTGCGCCAGGCCGCGCGCACCAGCCCGCGCAGGTCGATGCCCCAATGGCTGTAGAAGCGCCGATCCTCGATGGCGACGATCGCCTGGGCGAGATGCGGCGGAAGCTCCGCCTTGGTGATCGGCTGCCCGCGGAACGCGCCGCGGGTGGCGAAGACCCGGCCGTCGTCGGCCTCGACGGTGAGCGCGCGCTGGCCCTGGTCGATCACCACGCCGCCGAGCGGCGGCAGCGTCAGGAACGCGAACAGGACGTAGCCGGCCAGCGCAACGAGCGGCAACGCGACGACGGCGCCGGCGACCAGGAGGGCGGGGCGCAGCGAACGCCCGCGGATGGC
>NZ_VRUV01000714.1:0-1829 GCF_008039455.1 Methylobacterium sp. WL116 | reverse complement strand
TAGCTGTCGGGCAGGGTCATCGTGCGCACCCGCAGCCGCATCGCGTCGAGCACGCCGCGCTCGGTCAGCAGGTGCAGCACCTGCGCCCCGAAGCCGCCGCGCGAGCCCTCCTCCAGCGTGATCAGAACCTCGTGGCTCGCCGCCAGGTCCAGGATCAGCGCCTCGTCCAGCGGCTTGGCGAAGCGCGCATCCGCCACCGTCACAGCGATGCCGGCCGCCTCCAGCGTCTCGGCCGCCTTCAGCGCCTCGGACAGACGCGTGCCCAGCGACAGCAGCGCCACCCGCGCGCCCTCGGGCCGCGTCACGATCCGGCCCCGGCCGATCGCCAGCGGAACGCCCACCTCCGGCATCTCGACGCCCACCCCCTCGCCGCGCGGGTAGCGCAGCGCGATCGGGCCGTCGTCGTGCGCGTGGCAGGTCGCCACCATGTGCACCAGCTCGGCCTCGTCGGCCGCCGCCATCACCGTCATGTTCGGCAGGCAGCACAGGTACGCCAGGTCGAACGCCCCCGCATGCGTCGCCCCGTCGGCCCCCACCAGCCCCGCCCGGTCCAGCGCGAAGCGCACCGGCAGGTTCTGCAGCGCCACGTCGTGGATCACCTGGTCGTAGGCCCGCTGCAGGAAGGTCGAGTAGATCGCCACGAACGGCTTGTAGCCCTCCGTCGCCAGGCCGCCGGCGAACGTCACCGCGTGCTGCTCGGCGATCCCGACGTCGAAGGTCCGGTCCGGATGCGCCTTGCCGAACAGGTCGATCCCGGTGCCGCCCGGCATCGCCGCGGTGATCGCCACCACCTTGTCGTCGGCATCCGCCGCCTTGATCAGGCTCTCGCCGAACACCCGCGTGTAGGCCGGGGCGTTGGCCTTGGCCTTGGTCTGCACGCCCGACAGCACGTCGAACTTCACCACGCCGTGGTAGCGGTCGGCCGACGCCTCCGCCGGCGCGTAGCCCTTGCCCTTCTGCGTCACCACGTGCAGCAGGATCGGGCCCTGCTCCGAGTCGCGCACGTTCTTCAGCACCGGCAGCAGGTGGTCGAGGTTGTGCCCGTCCACCGGCCCGACGTAGTGGAAGCCCATCTCCTCGAACATCGTGCCCGAGCCGACGATCAGCCCGCGGGCGAACTCCTCGGCCTGCGCCGCCCGCTGGTAGATCGCCTTCGGCAGCAGCTTGCCGAGCTGCTTGGCGGTCTCGCGCAGGCCCCGGTACGCCCCGCCCGACGCCAGCCGCGCCAGGTAGGCCGACATCGCGCCCACGGGCGGCGCGATCGACATGTCGTTGTCGTTCAGGATCACGATCAGCCGCGAATGCAGCGCGCCGGCGTTGTTCATCGCCTCGTAGGCCATGCCCGCCGACATCGAGCCGTCCCCGATCACCGCGATCATGTTGCGGCGCTTGGGCTCGGCGTGGCCCTTGGCCTTCTCCGAGGCCGCGTGCAGGTCCCGCGCCACCGCCATGCCCAAAGCGGCCGAGATCGAGGTCGAGGAATGCGCCGCCCCGAACGGGTCGTATTCGCTCTCCGAGCGCTTGGTGAAGCCCGACAGCCCGCCGCCCTGGCGCAGCGTCCGCATCCGCTCGCGCCGCCCGGTCAGGATCTTGTGCGGATACGCCTGGTGCCCGACGTCCCACACGATCCGGTCGTCGGGCGTGTCGAACACGTGGTGCAGCGCCACCGTCAGCTCGACCACCCCGAGCCCCGACCCGAGATGACCGCCCGTCACCGACACGGCCTCGATCATCTCCGAGCGAACCGCGTCCGCCACCGCCCGGAGATCGCTCTCCGGAAGCAACCGCAACGCGGACGTCTCGGACAAACCGTCCAAAATCGAGGGGGC
>NZ_VRUV01000713.1:0-1831 GCF_008039455.1 Methylobacterium sp. WL116 | reverse complement strand
GCCGCCGTCCTGGCGGCCTGACCGGGGCGTCCGCGCCGCGCTCACGCCAGCCAGATTCGCAGGCGCCGCACCGCTTCCCGGCACTCGGCCTCCGAGCCGGCGAAGGAGAACCGGACGTGGTGGTGGCCGGCCTCCCGGTCGAAGTCGAGGCCGGGGGTGGCCGCCACGCCGGCCTCGTCGAGCATCCGCCGGCAGAAGGCGGAGGCGTCGTTGGTGAGGCGGGCCACGTCCGCGTAGAGGTAGAACGCGCCGTCGACCGGATGCGTCCGCCCGAGGCCGAGGCCCGGGAACGCGTCGAGCAGGATCGCGCGGTTGCGGGCGTAGCCGTCGCGCACCGCGTCGAGTTCCTCGGTGGCGTCGAAGGCGGCGAGCGCGCCGACCTGCGAGAGGGTGGGCGCCGAGATGTAGAGGTGCTGCGCCAGCCGCTCGATCGGGCGCACGAGGGCGTCGGGCACCACCATCCAGCCGACGCGCCAGCCGGTCATGCAGTGGTACTTCGAGAACGAGTTGATCACGATCGCGTCCGGGTCGAACCGCAGGGCGGTCGTCGTCGGCACGCCGTAGCCGAGCCCGTGGTAGATCTCGTCGGAAACGAAGGGCAGGCCGAGCGCCCGCGCCGCCGCGCACAGCTCCGCCAGCGCCGCCTCGCCGATCACCGTGCCCGAGGGGTTGGCCGGGCTCATCACCAGAACGCCCGAGAGGGCGTGCGCGGCATGAATCTCCCGCAGCAGCGCGGCGGTGGGGGCGTAGCGGTCGGCCGCGCGGAGCCGCATCGGCACCGGCACCAGGTCGAGGGCCGCGAGGATGTTGTGATAGGCCGGGTAGCCCGGCATCGGCGACGCCGGCGCGGACGCCGGCGGGCAGGATCGGATCGACGGTGATCATCATCATGCCGGTATGCGGCACCGCGCCGATCAGCACCGAGGCGAGGCGGCGCTTCCAGGCGGCGCAGTCGGCCGGCAGGCGGGCGAGGGCGAGGGTGAGCGGGTCGCCGTCCATGCGGTCGAGCAGGGTGCGGCTCATCGCTTCGAGCGCCTCGAGCTGGCCGATCGCGTCCTGGATCTCGCCGCGGGACTTCTCGGTGCCGGCGGCGATCCGGCCGACATTGGTCGCGATCTCGCCGGTGGCGAGGATCTGCTGCTCCATCACCTCGGCCATCGCCCGCATCTCCGAGGCGGCCTCGGCGACCGCCGCGCTCTCCGCCTCGACGCGGGCGTTGGCGCGGTCCATCACCTCGGAGCCCGCCGCGACCGCGGCGCGGCTGTGGCCGACCGCGGCGTGCATCGCCGACAGCTCCGTCTGGAGCGCGGAGAGCCGCGCGCGGATCTCGTCGGTGGCGCGGGCGGTCTGGCCCGACAGCGCCTTCACCTCGCCGGCGACGACGGCGAAGCCCCGCCCCGCCTCGCCGGCGCGCGCCGCCTCGATGGTGGCGTTGAGCGCCAGCAGGTTGGTCTGGGCCGAGATCGAGGCGATCGCGGTCGCCATCTCCTCGATCCGCCGCGCGGCCGCCGCGAAGCCTTCGAGGCGCCCGCCGATCTCGGACGTGCCGACCTGGATCTCCTGCATCCGCTCGCCGGCCTGGCGCATGTCGGCCGCGCAGACCACGATGCCCTCGCGCGCACGCTCGGCCGTCTCGGCCGAGGTCTGCGAGCGGGCGGCGATCTCGCTGGTCGAGGCGGCCAGTTCCTCGCTCGCCGCCGCGATCAGCCGGGCCTGGTCGGCGACCTGGGCGGAATCGTGGGTGAGCCAGCCGATCGAGGTCCCGGCCGAGGAGGCCGCGGCCGACAGGCGCCCGGGCAGCCGCAACGTCTCGGGGTCGGCCGGCGGCGCG
>NZ_VRUV01000712.1:0-1840 GCF_008039455.1 Methylobacterium sp. WL116 | reverse complement strand
CCCTCGGGGAGCGCCCCGGCCTGCTGCAGCACGAGGCGGGCGACGTCGCGCTTGCGCACGTCCTCGACCCGCGCGGCGGCGGCGTCGGCGGACAGCCCGAGGCCCTCCAGCGTCGCGCGGCCGAACACCAGGGCGGATTCGGCGGTCTCGCGGATGTGGAAGTCGACGTCGCGGTTCATCAGCTCGACGGCGTGCATCCGGTCGTAGGCGCGGACGTAGGTGCGGACCGACTCGAACTCCTCGTGGACGATGTCGACGATCTTCAGCGCCGCCTCGGCGTCGTCGATGCACAGGCACACCAGGTCGACCCGGCCGATGCCGGCGGCGCGCAGCACGTCGAGGCGGGTGCCGTCGCCGTAGTAGATCCGGAAGCCGAAGCGCGAGGCCGAGCGGATCTGCTCGACGTCCTTGTCGATCACCGTGACGCCGATGCCCTCGGCGAGCAGCACCTGCGTCAGGATCTGCCCGAACCGGCCGAAGCCGATCACCAGGACGCGGGCCTCGGCGCTCTCGACCACGTCGGTGGCCGGCAGCGCCTCGCCGCCGCGGCGGGCGCGGGCGAGGTCGAGCGCCTTGTCGAGGCCCTTGGCCGCCACCGGTCCGATCAGCATGGTGAGGGCGGCGAGCGCCACCGCGAAGCGCGTGGCGGTGGCGTCGGTCAAGCCCAGCGAGCCGGCGAGCGGCAGCAGCACGAAGGCGAACTCGCCGGCCGGCGCCAGGATCGCGGCGCCGCGCACCGCGTCGAGCCAGGTCGAGCCGAACAGGCGGAACAGCCCGGCCACCAGCGCGACCTTGACCAGGATCGCCGCGAAGGTCGCCCCGAACAGCAGCGGCCAGACCGCGCGCACCAGCCCGCCGTCGATCGACATGCCGACGCTCATGAAGAACAGGCCGAGCAGCATGCCGCGGAACGGCTCGATGTCGGCCTCGAGCTGGTGGCGGAAGTTCGATTCCGACAGCAGGATGCCGGCCAGGAACGCGCCCATCGCCATCGACAGGCCGACCTCGGCCATCAGCAGCGCGGTGCCGAGCACCACCAGGAGGGCCGCCGCCGTCATCACCTCGCGGGCGCCGCTCGCGGCGAGCAGGCGGAAGAAGCGGTTCAGGCCGTAGCGGCCGACGAGCACCACGGCGACGATCGCCGCCAGCGCCTTGCCGGTGGAGAGCGCCGCGTCCCCGAGCCAGGGCGCGCCGCTGCCGCCGCCGGCCGATGCCAGGAGCGGCATCAGCGCCAGGATGCCGACGACGGCGATGTCCTGGAACAGCAGCACCGCGAAGGCGCGGCTGCCGTAGGCGGTGCCGAGGTCGCCGCGCTCCTCCAGGAGCTGCAGCGCCACCGCGGTGGCCGAGAGCGCCAGCGTGATGCCGATGATGCCGCTGGCGCTGGGCGCCGCGCCGAGCAGCACGCCGAGGCCCCCGAGCACGATCGCGCAGACGACGAGCTGCGCCGTGCCGAGCCCGAAGATGTCGCGGCGCATCGAGACGAGCTGCGACAGGTGCAATTCGAGCCCGACGATGAACAGCAGCAGCACCACGCCGATCTCGGCGACGCTCGCCGCCGTCTCGGGCTCGGCGATCAGCGACAGGCCGGACGGGCCGATCAGCACCCCGGCGACGAGGTAGCCCAGCACCGCGCTCTGCCCGAGCAGCCGGAAGATCGGCACGCCGATCACCGCCGCCGACAGGAACGTCAGCACCGGCGGCAGGAAGCTCGCATGTTCGGCCGGGCTCGCCATGAAGCGCCTGATCGCGAGGACGGGACGTCCTGCCCTTACCGCGGACGGCGCGGAGGCGCGAGGGCCTTGCGGGTGCCGTTCGTCACCCGGCCGGCCCGCGGCGG
>NZ_VRUV01000711.1:0-1847 GCF_008039455.1 Methylobacterium sp. WL116 | reverse complement strand
GCGCCGAGGCCCGCGACGAGGGCGTCGAACACCGCATCCGGCCCGTCGGCGACGAGGGGCGCCGTCGCGGTGACGAAGGGCGAGAGGAAGGGCCGCGCGACGCGCCCGCCGAGGCCGCTGAGATCGCGCACCATCCGGTAGGGCAGGGCGGCCTCGAGCCGTCCCTCGCGGCGGACGGTGACGAAACGCAGGGCCTCGGCGCCGAGGCCCGCCCGCTGGTGCGCTTCCACGACGTGGCGCGCGTAATGCGGATGCGGCGCCCGCGCGCGGCCGAACAGGTCGTCCCATTCTTCGGGACGCGGCGCGTCGGACGGCCCGGCCTCGATCGCGGGGACGGGCGATGCGACCCGGATCATCGGGCGCCCATCGCGAAAAGGCCGGCCCAGACCGGGGTCGCGAGGCCGTGCACGCGCCGCGCCGCCAGCGCGAGGATGCCGGCCCGCAGGACCGTGGTCAGCGCCATCCCCAGCGCTGCCCCGATCACCCCGAGCGGCGGCACGAGGACGAGGCAGGCGCCGACCGCCACCGCCAGCATCGCCAGCGTGATGCCGGCGCAGAGCCGCTCGCCGCCGAGCATGGTCAACAGGTCCTCGCCCGGGCCGAACAGGCTCGCCGCGACGCTGCCGGCGGCCAGTACCGCGAGGATCGGGATGCTGTCGGAGAATTGCGGCCCGAACATCGCCAGCAGCAGCGGGCTCGCGGCGACGACCCCGAGCGCCACCAGGGCGGTGGCGGCCAACGTGCCGCGGCCCTGCAGGCGCACCAGCCAGGCGAGCGTGTCCCGGTCGCCGACCGCGTGCGCCGCGCTGAAGCGCTGCGCGGTGGCGGCGACGGCGGCGAAATGGACGAACACGACGAACTGCTGGATCCGCGTCGCGGCGAAGTACAGGCCGACGGCGGAGGGCGGCATCAGGAAGCCGAGCACGACGACGTCGACGAAGGTGAAGCCGGCATTGGCCAGGTCGATCAGCGCGATCGGCAGGCTGGCGCCGAGCCAGTGCCGCCAGCGGTAGCGGCGCGGGCCCCGGGGCAGCGTGCGCGCCATCCGCGCCAGCACCAGCCCGGCCTGGATCGCGACGGCGAGGATCGCGGCGGCGAGCATGCAGGCCATCGCCACCCAGGCCTCGGCCGGCGCGCCGAGCAGGATCGCGGCGACCATCGCGACCATCATCACGGTCTGGCGCAGCAGGTAGGGCGGCGCGATCGCCAGCACCGCCCAGTTCTGGCTGCGGGCGAGGCCTTCCAAGTAATCCTGGAGCGCGAACAGCGGCAATACGAGCGCCGCGACGAGGAGCGGCGCGCGGTAGGGCCCGGCGACCCAGCCCGGCCACAGCGTCAGCACCGCGGCTCCGAGCAGCGCGACGGCCAGGGCCGCACCGCCGATCGCGACGGCGCCGGCCACGAGGTAGCCGCGGGCGTGGTCGAGGTCGCCGCGGGCCTGGTCCACCGGCAGGAAGCGGCAGGCGCCCTGCGACAGGCCGAGCGTCACCGAATGGCCGATCATCGCGGTCCAGACCCAGACCGTGGCGAAGACGCCGTATTCCTGCCAGCCCATCAGGCGGGCGGTGAGCACCTGCGCGCCGTAGGCGAAACCGGCCGAGGCGATGCGGATCGCGAACACGTCGAGGGCGGTGCGGGCCGGGCCGGTCGCGGCGATGCGCAGGCGGCGGACGGCCGAGCCGAGGGTCGCCGCCGCCATCTCCGCCTCCCTCGACCGCGCGGTTCCGCACCGCGCGGATCGGACCCGAGCCCTAACCCGGGCCCCGTTGCGGCGGGGTTAATGGGCCGGCGCCGTCACGGCCTGGGGGGCGCGACCGCCGCGCCCAGGGTGCCGGACGTCTCGCGCG
>NZ_VRUV01000710.1:0-1853 GCF_008039455.1 Methylobacterium sp. WL116 | reverse complement strand
GGCCTGCCCGGCGGACCGCCCGGTCGAGCTCGCCCAGCGCCGCGAGGACGGCGTCGACCGAGACCGGCTCGGCCCGGCTGCCGACGAGGCACCGCATGCCGGGCGAATCCGCGAGCACGCAGGCATCCGACGCCCAAGACGCCAGGATCGCGCGCTTGTCCGCCCGCGAGAGCGCGGGGTGGGCCAGGACCTCCCGCGGGTGGCGGAACACGTCGCCGGGGGCGACGAGCGCCTGCCAGGCCTCGAACGAAGCCGGATGGGCGCCGCCGCAATCATGCGCGCCATCGGGGTTCATGGCGCCGGAACCGGGATTCATGGCGCCGGAACGGAAAAGCTGCGTCTCCCTCATCGATGATCCTCCTTCCTGATGCGCGATGGGATGGACACACGGGCCGGAGCCCCCGCGCGGGCCCGCAGGCCAGGGCGGCACAAGGTTCACGGCCGTCGGAATCGAGGCGCGCGCCGGGGGCTCAGGCCGCCTTGCGCCCGGTCTCGATCCGGCTCGGCGCGTCGTCCTGGCTCAAGGCGTCCCGGCTCACGGCGGCCGCCGTGCCGCCGATCGGGATGCGCCGCGGCTTGAGGGCCTCGGGCACCTCGCGCTTGAGGGTCACGGTGAGCAGGCCGTGCTCGAGGCTCGCGCCGACGACCGTCACGTGGTCGGCCAGCTCGAAGGTCTGGCGGAACGTGCGGGTGGCGATGCCGCGATGCAGGATCCGGCGCTCGTCCTCGGGCGCCTTTCGCCGGCCGGCGACCAGAAGGCTGGCGCCGTGCTGCGTCAGCTCGATCTCGCCGGGTGCGAAGCCGGCGACGGCCATGGTGATGCGATAGGCGTCGTCGGCCACCCGCTCGATGTCGTAGGGCGGCCAGGTCGACGACGCCTCGGCCTGCGCGGCTCGGTCCAGCATCGCGAACAGGCGGTCGAAGCCGACGGTGGATCGGTAGAGCGGTGCGAAATCAAGGGTCCTCATGACCACATCCTCCTGGGAGCAACGTGATGACAAGGGTCGCCGGATGCCTTCCGGCGCCCGTGGGCGAGCCTTCGAACGGCCTCGCGCGCAGAAAATGCGAACACCGCGATCCGGTTCCCGGCCGGCTCCGAAAAATTCTCCTGGCGTCCGGCGTGCGATGCCGGGGGAGGGGGCCCGAACGCCCGGCCTCGCACGGACCCGCCGACGAGCTGCGGGACGGCGAGTCGGGGTCGCCGGCATGCGCTTCCACCGATGCAACCGGTAGGTTGTAGCAGGTGACGGCATCCGTATTCGCGCGGCCGCTTCGGCGTGCGCGCAACACTTCGTCGGTAGCGCGGGCTTAACCGCTTGCCGCGTAGAGGATGAACACCGCGTCCGAGAGGAAAAACTCGGTCTTGCGCCGTCATCCCGGGGCTTTCGAATGCGTACCGTCGTCGATCTACGCCTGATGACCAAGCTCCTGCTGGTCTTCGCGGTCATCATCGGCGCGGCCGGCCTCGCCGCGCTGGTGAGCTGGCGCGGCCTCGGCTCCGTCGAGGAGGCGCAACGGTGGCGCGATCACACCTACCGGGTCCTGGAGCAGGTCGAGGCGCTGACCACCGCCATGGTCAACCAGGAGACCGGCCTGCGCGGGTACCTGCTGAGCGCCGAGCCGAGCTTCCTCGAGCCCTACCGGGCCGGCACCAAGGCCTACGCCGATGCCCTCGCCCGGATCCGCGCGCTGGTCTCCGACAACCCGGCGCAGCTGCAGCGCCTGGGCGCGCTCGACCAGGACGCCCAGGCCTGGCACAACGGAATCGCCGAGCGCGAGATCGCGCTGATGCGCGACGAGCCGACGCGCGGCCAGGCGCGGCAGCTCGCGATCTCCGGCGCCGGCAAGGCGGC
>NZ_VRUV01000070.1:0-13526 GCF_008039455.1 Methylobacterium sp. WL116 | reverse complement strand
TCCGCGCCCCGAGCGAACTCCCGCCCCCGCGGCTCGCCCTCCGCAGGAGCGGTCGCGCGACGAGCGCGGCTATGGGCGCCGCCGCGACGAGGACGGCGATACGCCCGTCGGTCTCGGCGAGCACGTTCCGGCCTTCATGCTGCGGCCGGCGGTGATCAAGAAGCAGGATTGAGCCGCAGATCGCGACCTCGGCCTTAACCCTCCGTCCACGCTCCTTAAGGTAGCTTGCGGCGTCCGACCCGAACGCCGACGCGACGGGGCGGCGATGGACGATGGGGATCGGATGAGCGAAGGGCTTTATGCCGACCGCGATCGCAGCTTCGCCCTGGCGCGCCGCGCCCAGGAGCTGATGCGCGATTACGGGCCCTCGGCGACACCGCGGGCCTACGCTGTCTGGTACACCTACGTCTCCGGCGATCAGCCGCTGATGAACGACGCGATCAAGCGTCTCACCGCGACGAACGCGGGATTGTCCGCCTCGGACGTCGACGATCTCTACGACAGCTATCTCGGCGGCTCGCGCTACGTCACGGCCGCCGGAGAGACCGGCGCGACGATGCTGACCGAGATCGAGGGCGTCATGGAGATGCTCGACCTCTCGCTCGGCTCGGCCGCGCAGTACGGCGAGTCGTTGCGCGCTCTGAGCCACGACCTCTCCGTCTCGACGCTGAACCGAGCGCGCCTGCGCGAGATCGTGGCCACCCTGGTCGCGACGACGCGGGAAGTCGCCTCGAACAACCGGACCCTCGAGGCGCGGATGCGGGAAAGCCGCACCGAGGTCGAATCCCTGCGCGAGAAGCTCGAGGCGACGCGGATCGAGAGCCTGACGGATCCCCTGACCGGGCTGGCGAACCGCAAGCATTTCGAGGAGATGCTGCACAAGGCGCTCGATCGCGCCTCGCTCGGCACGTCCTCGAGCCTCGTCGTGCTCGACATCGATTTCTTCAAGCGCTTCAACGACCTCTACGGCCACCTCACCGGCGATCAGGTGCTGCGCCTGGTCGCCGTCGTCATGCGGGAAAGCGTCGAGAAGGGCGCGATGCTCGCCCGTTTCGGCGGCGAGGAGTTCGGCATCCTGCTGCCCGGCACGAACCGGGAAACGGCCTACGCCATCGCGGAGAAAGTCCGAACCAGCGTGATGGGCCGGGAGCTGATCAAGCGCTCAACCGGGGAATCGCTCGGGAAGGTCACGATCTCGCTCGGCGTGGCGTGCTACCGCCGCGGCGACACGCCGGTCTCGTTGCTGGAGCGTGCGGACCTGTGCATGTTCGCCGCCAAGCGCGCCGGCCGCAACCGCACGCTCGACGATGCGACCACGGCGGACCTCGTCGCCGCGGTCGCCTGATCGCGGGTTCAGGCCGAGGCGAGCAGCCGCTCCGGGCCGACCGGCGTGATCGCGACGGACTCGCCGCAGCCGCAGGCCGAGGTCTGGTTCGGGTTGTTGAACACGAACTGCGAGGCGAGCTTGCTGGACTGGAAGTCCATCTGCGTGCCGAGCAGGAACAGCAGCGCCTTCGGATCGACGAAGACCTTCACGCCGCGATCCTCGACCATGTCCTCGCCGGGCTTGCGATCCTCGGCATATTCCATCGTGTAGGACATCCCTGCGCAGCCGCCGTTCTTCACGCCGACCCGCAGGCCCGCGATCGGCCGGTCGGCGTCGGCGATGATCGCCTTGATGCGGTCGGCTGCCGCATCCGTCAGCGACATGACCTTGAAACTCGTGGACATCGGTGTCTCTCCGGCAGCCGGGTTCAAGGCCCGGGCGGTTGAGGGTGCGCGTACGGTCTTAAGATAAGGATCGCGCGGAGCACGGTCCATACCGCTCGGTGACGCTCACCACATGTCGAGGGCGACGCGGGCCTCGTCGGACATGCGGCTCTGATCCCACGGCGGATCGAACACCATCGTCACCGCGCAGGATTGGACGCCCGGGACCTTGGCGACCGCATCCTCGACCCAGCCCGGCATCTCGCCGGCGACCGGGCAGCCCGGAGCCGTCAGCGTCATGTCGATCGCGACCTTGCGGTCGTCGTCGATGTCGACCTTGTAGATCAGGCCGAGCTCGTAGATGTCGGCTGGGATCTCGGGATCGTAGACCGACTTCAGCGCGGCCACGATATCGTCGGTCAGCCGGTCGAGCTCGGCGGGCGGCACGCCCTCGGCTCCGGCGACCTTCGGCGTGTTGGCGCCTCCGGTGATCGTCGCGTCGCTGCTCATGCTCATCTCCTCATCGGGCCACCGCGACAGGGGGGCGACCCAGTCCAAACGCTCAGCCGAACATCATCTCGGCGCGGGCGAGCGCCTCGGCCAGCACGTCGATCTCGGCCTGGGTATTGTACATCCCGAACGAGGCGCGGCAGGTCGAGGTGACGCCGAAGCGGGTGAGCAGCGGCATCGCGCAATGCGTGCCGGCCCGGACCGCGACGCCCGAACGGTCGATCACCGTCGCGATGTCGTGGGCATGGGCGCCCTTCATCTCGAAGGCGATGACGCCGCCCTTGCCCTTCGCGGTGCCGATCTGCCGGATCGCATTCATCGCGCCGAGCCGTTCCTGGGCATAGGCGGTGAGCGCGGCCTCGTGCGCCGCGATCTTGTCGCGCCCGACCGACATCATGAACTCCAGCGCCGCGCCGAGGCCGACGGCCTCGACGATCGCCGGCGTGCCCGCCTCGAACCGATGCGGCGGATCGTTGTAGGTGATCGCCTCCTGGCTGACCGTGCGGATCATCTCACCGCCGCCCTGGTAGGGCGGCAGGCGCTCCAGCCATTCCTTCTTGCCGTAGAGCACGCCGATCCCGGTCGGGCCGTAGACCTTGTGACCGGTGAAGACGAAGAAGTCGCAATCGAGCGCCCGCACGTCGACCGGCTGATGCACCGCGCTCTGCGCGCCGTCGAGCAGCACCGGCACGCCGTGGGCGTGGGCGATGCGGACGATCTCGGCCGCCGGCGTGACCGTGCCCAGCACGTTCGACATCTGCGTGATCGCGACCATCTTGGTGCGCGGCGTGAACAGCTTCTCGTAGTCCTCGACGAGGAAGTTGCCCTCGTCGTCGACCGGCGCCCACTTGATGACGGCCCCGCGGCGTTCGCGCAGGAAGTGCCAGGGCACGATGTTGGAATGGTGCTCCATGATCGAGAGGATGATCTCGTCCCCCTCCCCGATCATCCCAGCCCAGCCCATCGACGCGGCCACGAGGTTGTAGGCCTCGGTGGCGTTGCGGGTGAAGATGATCTCGTCGGTCGACGCGGCATTCAGGAACTGCCGCGTGGTCTCGCGGGCACCCTCGAACCCCTCGGTCGCGGCGTTGGCCATGAAGTGCAGGCCGCGATGGACGTTGGCGTAGCCGCTCTCCATGCAGGTGACCATCGCGTCGATCACCGCGCGCGGCTTCTGCGACGAGGCGGCGTTGTCGAGGTAGACCAGCGGCTTGCCGTAGACTTTTTCCGACAGGATCGGGAATTGCGCCCGGATCGCCTCGACGTCGTAGGTAGGCTGGCGGAGAGGAGCGTTCATGGTGTCGGCCTCGAACCGGCGGTCTTTCGCAAGCATCGCCCCTCCAACCTGCAGCCTCGTCCAGAGGTGCCGAAGCGAAGCGGAGGCCTCGACGGAGGTCTCCAGAGATAGTGCGACCCCTCGTCCCCTCCTTCGAGGCCCACCGATGTGGGCGCCTCAGGATGAAGTTCTAGGAGGGATCGCGGTCACATCACCCATTTTCCAGGATGCACGCGACCGGGGCCGATCACCCCCGCGAGGCCAGCCAAGCCTCGATCTCGCCGATGAGCGCCGCGCGGGCGCCCTCGTGCGTGACCGACTCCACCGCTTCGCCGACGAAGGCCTGCACCAGCAGGCTCTCGGCGATCGGCTTCGGCAGGCCGCGGGCCATGAGGTAGAACAGCAGGTCCTGGTCCGGGGCGCCGCAGGTGGCTCCGTGGCCGCAGGCGACGTCGTCGGCGAAGATCTCGAGTTCCGGCTTGTTCATCATCTGCCCCTCGTCGGAGAGGAGCAGGCAATCGGACTTCATCTTGCCGTCGGTCTTCTGCGCGATCTGGCGGACGATGATCTTGCCCTGGAACACGCCGGTGGCGTCGCCGTCGATCACCGTCTTGAACATCTCGCGGCCGACGCCGCCGACCGCAGCATGGTCGGCCAGCAGCGTGGAGTCGGCGAGTTGCCCGTCGCCGAGCATCGCCGCGCCGTTGACGACCGCGTTCACGTTCTCGCCGGCCACGTGCATGTAGATCTGGTGGCGCGACAGCACGGCGCCGGTGACGAGGTTCACCGTCTCCAGCCTCGACTCGTCGTCGAGCCGCACGCTGATGGTCGAGAGCGCGATCGCCTTGTCGCCCTCGCGGTTGATCCGCGCGTGCCGGAAGGCGGCATGCTTGCCGACATGGACGTCGAGGGCGTCGTTCGGCTGGTAGGTCAGCCCGTTCGGGCCCTCGTGCGTCTCGAGCAAGGTGAACTCGGCGCCGTCGGCGACCTCGACCAGAACGCGCGTCGCGGTGGAGAAGCCCTCCGCCCCGGCGCCGACGAAGCGCAGGTGCAGCGGGGTCTCGAACTTGGCGCCGGCCTCCACCGAGATCAGCGCGCCGTCGGCGAGGAAGGCGGTGTTCAGCTGATAGATCGGGTTCTCGCGGGCCTGCGCCACCGGCGCAAGGTTCTTTAGGCGCGCATCGCCCCGGCTCAGGGCCTCGTTCAGCGGCGATACCGAGACGCCGGCGGGCACGCGATCGAGATCGGACAGCTCGCGGATCAGGTGCCCGTTGACGAAGGTCAGGCGCACCGCCTTGACCGCCGAGAACGCGGTCGCGGCGGCGACGGCGGACGTGGCGAGGTCGAGCGCCGGCGTCTCGGCCGGCGGCGCGGCTTCCTGCATCGCGGCACGCAGGTCGGTGTACTTGAACGCCTCGACGCGGCGGCTCGGCAGGCCGGCGGCCTCGAAGAAGCGGAACGCCTCCTCGCGGGAGATCGCGGTTTCGCTGCCGAACCCCTTGCGGGCGGTCTCGAACAGGGTCGAGAGACCGGTCTCGGCGCTGGTGCGGAGATTGGCGATGTCGGCCATGAGCTTACGCAGCCTCGTTGGTGCGGTACTCGGCGTAGCCGGAGGCCTCGAGTTCCTTGGCGAGCTCCTTGCCGCCGGTCTTCACGATCAGGCCCTTCGACATGACGTGCACGGTGTCGGGCACGATGTAGTCGAGCAGGCGCTGGTAGTGGGTGATGACCAGGAACGAGCGGCCCTGCGCGCGCAGGGCGTTGACGCCCTCGGAGACGATGCGCAACGCGTCGATGTCGAGGCCGGAATCCGTCTCGTCGAGCACGCAGAACTTCGGCTGCAGGAGCGCCATCTGCAGGATCTCCATGCGCTTCTTCTCGCCGCCGGAGAACCCGACGTTGAGGGCGCGGCGGAGCATGTCCTTGTTGATCTCAAGCTTCTCGGCCGCCGCGTTGACTTGGCGGATGAAGTCCGGGGTCGCGATCTCGGCCTCGCCGCGGGCGCGGCGCTGGGCGTTGAGGCAGGCCTTGAGGAAGGTCATCGTGCCGACGCCCGGGATCTCCAGCGGATACTGGAAGGCGAGGAACACGCCGGCCGCGGCGCGCTCATCCGCGCCCATCTCCAGCACGTTCTGGCCGTCGAGCAGGATCTCGCCGTCGAGGACCTCGTAGTCCTCCTTGCCGGCGATGACGTAGGAGAGCGTCGACTTGCCGGAGCCGTTCGGCCCCATGATCGCGGCGACCTCGCCGTCGTTCACGGTGAGGTTCAGGCCGTTGAGGATGCGGTTGTCCTCGATCTGCACAACGAGGTTCTTGATTTCGAGCATGTTCGCGTAGTCCCGAAGATGGTGTGCGACGGTATCGCCCTGCGGTCCCGTCAGAGAAATTTTTGAAGCGCTGCGATCACGGCGACGACGGCCGCGATGATCGCCCCGAGCTTTACGGTCATTCGGAGTTCGAGTTCGCGCAGCGAACCGTCGATCCCCGCCTTCAACGCCTTGAGGTCCAACCTCAGCGTCTTCTCCATATCCGCCAAATCCGCCTTGGTCGCGGAATCGGCGATGATCATGTCGCGTGCCGGTTCGGCGCGCGCGACGGCCTGCTCGCGTCCGACACCCACCTGTTCGAGCCGTTGGGTGAACTGCAGGGTGTCGAACGCGAAGGCCATGGCGTGTTGCCTACCCCACCGAGCCTTCGAGGCTGATCGAGATCAGCTTCTGAGCCTCGACGGCGAACTCCATCGGCAACTGCTGCAGCACGTCGCGGACGAAGCCGTTGACGATGAGCGCGGTCGCCTCCTCCTCGGAAAGGCCGCGTTGCAGGCAGTAGAACTTCTGGTCCTCGGAGATCTTCGAGGTGGTGGCCTCGTGCTCGAACACCGCGGACGCGTTCTTCGACTCGATGTAGGGCACGGTGTGCGCCCCGCACTGGTCGCCGATCAGCAGGCTGTCGCAATTGGTGAAGTTGCGCGCGTTCGAGGCCTTCTTGTGCGCCGAGACGAGGCCGCGATAGGTGTTTTGCGAGCGGCCCGCCGAGATGCCCTTCGAGATGATCCGGCTGGTGGTGTTCTTTCCCAGATGGATCATCTTGGTGCCGGAATCGACTTGCTGCATGCCGTTCGACACCGCGATCGAGTAGAACTCGCCGCGGGAATTGTCGCCGCGCAGGATGCAGGACGGGTACTTCCAGGTGATCGCCGAGCCGGTCTCGACCTGCGTCCACGAGATCTTCGAGTTGTCGCCGCGGCAATCGCCGCGCTTGGTCACGAAGTTGTAGATGCCGCCCTTGCCTTCGTTGTCGCCCGGGTACCAGTTCTGGACGGTCGAGTACTTGATCTCGGCGTCCTCCAGGGCGACGAGCTCGACCACCGCGGCGTGCAGCTGGTTGTCGTCGCGCTTCGGGGCGGTGCAGCCCTCGAGATACGAGACGTAGGAGCCCTTGTCGGCGATGATCAGCGTGCGCTCGAACTGGCCGGTGTCGCGCTCGTTGATGCGGAAGTAGGTCGACAGCTCCATCGGGCAGCGCACGCCCGGCGGGATGTAGACGAACGAGCCGTCCGAGAAGACGGCCGAGTTCAGCGTCGCGAAGAAGTTGTCGGTCACCGGCACGACCGAGCCGAGGTACTTCCTGACGAGGTCCGGGTACTCACGGATCGCCTCCGAGATCGGCATGAAGATCACGCCGGCCTTCGACAGCTCGGCCTTGAACGTCGTCGCGACCGAGACCGAGTCGAACACGGCGTCCACGGCGACGCGGCGCTCGGGGGCGATGCCCTCCAGCACCTCGACCTCGCGGAGCGGGATGCCGAGCTTCTCGTAGGTCTTCAGGATCTCGGGGTCGATCTCGTCGAGCGACATCGCCGCCGGACGCTTCGGCGCGGCGTAGTAGTAGATGTTGTTGTAGTCGACCTTGTCGTAGGCGACGCGGGCCCAGTCCGGCTCCTGCATGGTCTGCCAGCGCTTGTAGGCGTCGAGCCGCCAAGCGAGCATCCACTCCGGCTCGTCCTTCTTGGCCGAGATGAAGCGCACCACATCCTCGGAGATGCCCTTCTCGGACTTCTCCATCTCGATGGTGGTCTCGAAGCCGTACTTGTACTGGTCGAGGTCGATCGAGCGGACCCGATCGATGGTTTCCTGCACGGCAGGCATCAGCGTCTCCTAAGCATCGCCGGTTTCAAGGACCGGAGGCTTCCATGTGAGATGGCGTCGGCGCGGCGCTCAGGCCGCAAGCCCTCGCCGTCTATATAGGGTCTCGACGACCCGTTCGAAGGCACCGAGGAAGCGCGCAGTGTCGCCCTCCCCCGTATTCCAGCCGAGGCTGACGCGTAGCGCCCCCGCGGCCAGCGCAGGGCTCACGCCCATCGCCGCCAGGACCGGCGACCGCGCCACCTTGCCCGACGCGCAGGCCGATCCCGACGACACCGCCACGCCGGCGAGATCGAAGGCGATCAAGGCGGTCGGCGCATCGAGCCCCGGCACCGCGAAGCACAGGGTGTTCGGCAACCGCTCGGCGTCACGGCCGAACACCACCCCGTCCGGCGCGCGGGCCAGCGCCGCCTCCTCCAGCGCGTCGCGCAGCTGCGCGACGCGCCGGGATTCCGTATCCAGCGCAAGGCGGGCGATCTCCGCCGCCTCGCCCATCCCGACGAGCCCGGGAAGGTTCTCGGTGCCGCAGCGCAGCCGCGCCTCCTGGCCGCCGCCGCGGACGAAGGCCGCGTCGAGCTGCGCGTCGTCCCGCAGCACCAGCGCGCCGACGCCCTTCGGCGCCGAGAACTTGTGCCCGGACAGGGTCAGCGCATCGAGCCCGAGCGCAGCGAAATCGACCGGGATCTTGCCGACCGCCTGCACCGCGTCGCTGTGCACGAGGGTGCGGCCGTGCCGCCTCGCCAGGGCCACGACGGCGGCGATCGGCTGCACCACGCCGGTCTCGTTGTTGGCCGCGTGCACCGAGACGAGCACGTCCAGGTCGCGAAGGGCGTCGAGCCGCGCCGCCAGCGCATCGAGGTCGAGCACGCCGGAAGCCAGGACCGGAAGCACCTCGACGGCGTCGGCCGGGAAGCGGTGGCCGGCGGTGACGCAGGGGTGCTCGGTCGCGCCCATCAGAAGCCGCGTCGGTGCGGCGCTCCCCCGCCGGCGGAGCGCGCCGGACAGGACGGCGTTGGCCGCCTCGGTGCCGCCACTGGTGAAAGTGACCTGAGACGCCGCGGCACCGACGAGGCGGGCGAGCTTGTCGCGGGCATCCTCGAGCATCGCCCGCGCCGCACGCCCCTCGGCATGGACGGAGGACGGGTTGCCGGGCAGCGCCAGCGCCCGCACGACCGCGTGCGACACCGCCGGACGGACCGGAGACGTGGCGTTGTGGTCGAGATAGGCGCGGTCCGCTGTCATCCGTTCTCCGACTGGCGAAAGATGCGACATTTCCTTGCTTTGGCACCGGGTCGGCGTGCTAAGCCGCGCCGTCGACACGGTTTCGGACCGCCGAACGGCGTTTCCAGGCTGGTCGGGGAAGACCCGCTGCCGCGCTGTTTAGAACAGTTCTAATCGCCTAGAATTATTCTAAGAGCGCTTTTACGTCGGGCGCGGGGCGAGTCAAGGCGGTCGCGCGACCGCGCAGGTCGAGGCGTACACGGCCATCCGGGCAGGCGGACTCGCCCGGCATGGCCACAGGAGTCGAGGACACTATGCCCGAGGTCATCTTCACCGGTCCCGCCGGCCGACTGGAGGGTCGCTATCAGGCCCCCAAGAAGCGGGGCGCGCCGATCGCGATCGTGCTGCATCCGCACCCCCAGTTCGGCGGCACGATGAACAATCAGATCGTGTACAACCTCTTCTACACGTTCGCCAATCGCGGCTTCGCGGCCCTGCGCTTCAACTTCCGCGGCGTCGGCCGTAGCCAGGGCGCCTTCGACCACGGCTCGGGCGAGCTGTCGGACGCCGCCGCCGCGCTCGACTGGGTGCAGTCGGTCAACCCCGAGGCCAAGTCTTGCTGGATCGCCGGCGTCTCGTTCGGCTCGTGGATCGGGATGCAGCTGCTGATGCGCCGCCCCGAGATCGAGGGCTTCATCTCGATCGCCGCGATGGCCAACCGCTACGATTTCACCTTCCTTGCGCCCTGCCCCTCCTCCGGCCTGTTCGTGCACGGCTCCGAGGATCGCGTGGCCCCGGCCCGCGAGGTCATGCCGGTGATCGAGAAGGTGAAGACCCAGAAGGGCGTCATCATCGAGCACCAGATGGTCGAGGGCGCCAACCACTTCTTCGACGGGCGCGTCGACGAGCTGACCCAGACGGTCGACACCTACCTCGACAAGCGCCTCGGCAAGAAGGACGAGGTGGCCTGAGGCCACTTCGTTCGAGCGGGCCTCGCAGCGGGCAGGCGCCGAACGGGCGGCCTGCCCTTTTTCCCGCCTCGCGCCCGCGACCGGATCACGCCACCGCACGATCGGCCGGTGCGGTCAGCACCACCGGCACGGCCGGTGCGCCTTCCCATTCCGAATGCGCCGGGATCGATTCGCCCTTCATCACGATGGTGAGGGGCCGAAGCCGCGCGTAGTCGCCGACCTTGGTGTCGTAGAGCACCGTCGAGAACGCGCCGACCGAGACGCCGCGGCCGATCACAACGCGGCCGACCTTCATGATCCGGTCCTCGTAGAGGTGGGTCTGCAGGGCGGCGGTGCGGTTGATGGTGGCGAAGTCGCCGATCGTCACGCAGTCGAACTCGGTGATGTCGGTGGTGAGCATGCACACGCCCTCGCCGACCTTCACCCCGAATAGCCGCAGCGCCCAGGGCAGGAACGGCGTGCCCTGGAGGTGCTCAAGCAACACCTTGCCGGCCAGGCCCCAATAGGCGACCGCGATGGCCTCGGTGCGCATCGCCCACCACGACCACATCGGCCGCATGCCGGGCTGATAGACGCCCATCAGCGCCCACTTCATGCCGATGACGGCGGCGGACTGGATCAGCGCGATCGCGACGCTGACCGTGACGAAGCTGACGGCGAGCCCGCTCCAGTCGCGCTCGAGGATCGCCGGGTAGAAGTACCAGTCGATCGCGGTGATCGCGAGGGTGATGTACAGCATCGGCGAGAACGAGGTCGCGAACGCCTCGAACACGCCGCGGCGGAGCTTGACCAGCGTGCCTGGCTCGTAGGTCTGGGCCAGCGTTCCGACGTCGACGCGCTGGCGCGACGGCAGCTTGATCGGCGGCGAGCCGAACCAGGTGTCGCCCGGCGCCATCTCCTCGTTGGCCGGCGGCTTCGACTTGATGCCGATCAGCACGTCGTCGGGGATGTCGGCGCCCGGCGGCACCACCGCGTCGTTGCCGACGAACACCCGCGCGCCCGTGCGGGCCGGCTGGAGGTGCATCCAGCCGCGGCGGATCTCCTCCTCGCCGTAGACCACCTCGTCGGCGATGAAGTTGCGGCTGCCGACCTCGGCGAGGTCGTGGCGGCTGCCGAGGTTGGTCGAGATCTCGGCGCCCTCCCCCATGCGCGCGCCCATCAGGCGGTACCACGCCCGCATGTAGACGGTGGCGAACAGCGAGGAGAGCGTCTCCAGCGTCACCTCGGCGGCGAGCGCCACCGACCACTTGCGCAGGTAGAAGCCGGACCAGATCGAGTAGGTGCCCGAGCGCCGCCGCGGCAGCACCAGCCAGCGGATGCCGGCGATGAGCAGCACCGTGCCGGCGGTCATCAGCATGGCGGTGGGCCATGTCAGCAGCGGCAGGTACCAGTGGTAGTCGATGTCGGTGATGTCGGAGAGCGAGTCCGAGATCTGGTCGAAGATGAAGAACGCCGGGAAGATCGGCAGCAGGCCGACGGCGGGGATCGCGCCGAGCAGCAGGAGGTAGATCGCCCCGAAGCCGGCCCGGCGCCGGGCCGAGGCCGGGGCCTGCTCCGAAAGCTCCGCGACGTCGGCCATCCCGACCTTTCGTCCGGGCGAGCCGTCCCAGCGCTCGGCGGCGCCGATGCGCGTGCCGGCCGGAACGGTGGTGAGGTCGGCGATCTCGGCGTTGTCGGCGATCACCGTGTCGTGGCTGAGGACGCAGGAGGTGCCGACCGCCACGTCCCGGCCGATCTCGACCCGTCCGATCACCAGCTCGTTGCCAACGATCTCGGCGTTGGCGACGACGAGGCGGCCGCCGAGCGACGCGCCGTCGCCGATCGAGAGCAGGTCCGGGGCACCGATCTCGATGTCGGAGATCAGGGTGTCGCGGCCGACCTTCGCGCCCATCAGGCGGAGGTAGACGGCGATCGCGGGCGAGCCCTGCAGCCACTTGACGTGGACCAGCGGCGCCAGGCGCTGCGCCAGCCACCAGCGGAAATAATACGCGCCCCAGAGCGGGTAGCGGCCGGGCTTCGTGCGGCCGAGGACGAGCCACTTGGCCGCGACCGCGATGGTCGCCGTCACCGCGTTGATCGCCACGTAGACGAGGAGCAGCACGCCGAGCTCGCCGAAGAAGCCGAGGCCGCCGCCGGTGAGCAGCAGGTAGGTGACGAAGATGCCGAGCCATTGCGCGGTCGCGAGCGCAATCACGAACGGCAGGGCCACCGCCTGGGCGAGCCCGCACAGCGCGCGGCGCCGGAGCGGCGGCGGCACGAAGGCGAGGTCGCGGATCGCGGTCTCGATGCCGGCGCCGCCGGTGCGGGCGATCAGCGCGTCCGAGATCCGGCGCAGGGTGCGCTCGCGGTAGACGTCCTGCAGCGTGATGCCGGCGAGCGCCGGGGCCTCGCGCACGGCTCCGACGAAGCGGGCGGCGAGCAGCGAATGGCCGCCGAGGTCGGCGAAGAAGTCGCCCTCGAGCGCGATCGGCTGGTTGCCGAAGACCTGCTTGGCGGCGGCCAGCAGCGCCGCCTCGGTCTGGTTCTCCGGGGGCTCCTGCTCGCCGTCGGCATCGACGATGGTGAGCGTCGCGACGCGAAGCGCCTTGCGGTCGACCTTGCCGGAGGTGAGGCGCGGCAGAACCTCGGCCGCCTCGAAATGGCCGGGCACCATGTAGGGCGGCATCTGCTCGGCCAGCGTCCGGCGCAAAGCCGCGCGGTCGAGGTCGTGGCCGCGGTCTGGCACGATGAACGCGACCAGCCGGTCGACGCCGTCGTCGTTGCGCAGCACCACCGCGGCCTGGGCGATCCCGGGCTGGGCCTGGATCCGCGACTCGATCTCGCCGAGCTCGACGCGGAAGCCGCGGATCTTGACCTGGTCGTCGATGCGGCCGTGGAACAGGATGTTGCCGCCGGCGTCGAGCGAGACCGCGTCGCCCGAGCGGTAGAGCAGCGGGTCGGCGCCGTCCGAGGCGTAGGGGTTGGCGATGAACTTGTCCGCGGTCAGCTCCGGCCGCTGCAGGTAGCCCTTCGCGACGCCGGGGCCGCCGATCAGCAGCTCGCCCGGCTCGCCGCGCCCGAGCAGGCGCAGGTCCTCGCCGGCGACGTAGACCGAGTAGTTCGCGATCGGGCCGCCGATGGTCACCGGCACGCCCGGGCGCATCTCGGCGGCGGTCGCGACCACCGTAGCCTCGGTCGGCCCGTAGGTGTTGAACAGCTTTCGCGAAGGCGTCGCCCAGCGTGCGACCAGCGGCTCGGGAAGCGCCTCGCCGCCGAGCAGGATCAGCCGCACGCTCGGCAGGTCTGCGGTGATCATCGCCAGCAGCGTCGGCACGGTGTCGATCACAGTGACCCCGGCCTCGGCGATGATCCGGGGCAGCGACTCGACGTCGCCCATCATCGCCGGGCTCGCGACGAACAGCGTCGCGCCGACGAGGTACGGGACCCACATCTCCTCCATCGAGAGGTCGAAGGCGACCGAAGCGCCCTGGAAGACCACGTCGTCCGGCGCCATCCCGTAGAGCGCGTTTCCGGAGCGCAGGAAGTGGCAGATGTTGGCGTGGCTGATGACGATGCCCTTCGGCACGCCGGTCGAGCCGGAGGTGTAGATCAGGTAGGCGGGATGCTGCGGCGTCAGGCCGCCGGCGCGAAGGTCCGGCGTCGCCGCGTCCGCGGGCGTGCCGGCGAGCAGCGCATCGAGCGTCAGGGCCGGCG
>NZ_VRUV01000709.1:0-1856 GCF_008039455.1 Methylobacterium sp. WL116 | reverse complement strand
CGATGCGGCAGGCGGTGCGCGAGATGGTGCGCCACGTCTGCGCCCGCACCGGGCTGACCCGCAACCAGGCCTACATGCTGTGCTCGCTCGCCGGAAACCTGCGCATCACCCAGACGGTCGACGGCAATAAGGGCGTCCACATGCTCATGCCCAAGACCGCCCTGTGAGCGTTGCCCGGTGCGCGCGCCGGCGCCGATCGATAAACCCGGTCAGCGCCCGGGCGTGGGCGTGGCGTCGCCGCGCGGGCGCATCATGTCGATGAAGGCCTCCAGCACGTTGGCGTAGTCGTCCGTCCAGGGCCGCCGCGTCATGTCGGGGACGACGGGCGTCCAGCCGAGCCGCGCGGCCTCCCGCCGGATCGCCGCATCGCGCGTTGCGATCACCACCATCGCCGGAGCGCGGAAACGCCGTTCGATCGGCTCGACGATCGGGTCGATGCGCTGGAGAAGCGCGAGGCCCTGTTCCGCCGCGGCACGGGCGAGCGCCGGCCGCAGGTCGAAATGCTGGTTGGAGATGTGGAGCGCCAGAACCCCCTGCGCGTCGAGGCGGTCGCGGTAGAGCGCCAGGGCCTCGCCGGTGAGCAGGTGCATCGGGATCGCGTCCGAGGAGAACGCGTCGACGATCAGCACGCGGGTCGGCTCGGTCGCGCGGACCAGGGTCAGGCGGGCGTCGCCCTGGACGATGCGGGCCGACGGCGCGCAGGCGGAGAGGAAGCGGAACAGGCTCGGATCGTGCGCGATCGTGACGACCACCGGATCGATCTCGTAGAATGTCCAGGCTTCCCCGGCCCGCGCCTGGCAGGCGAGGCTGCCGGCCCCGAGCCCGACCACCGAGACCCGCGGCACCGGCCCGTAGGCGCGGCGGGCGACCTCGAGGACGTCGGCGATGGCGTTGCCGGTGGCGTAGTAGGTCGTCGGCTCCGGCGGCCCGAGAACCGGGCTGCCGTCGTCCTCGCGGATGCGCATGGCGCCGTGCAGGGTCGTGCCGTGCGAGAGCAGGCGGAAGCGTCCCTGCGGATCGGTCTCGATGCGGTGGACCCCGAAGAAGCTGCGGCGGCTCTCGATGTCCTGGATCGTCAGATGCGGCATCGCCAGCACCAGCCCGCAGAACAGGGCGGCAAAGCCGAAGGCCGCCTGCGGTGCGCGCCAGTTCAGCAGCAGGACTGTCATCATCGCGCCCGCTGCAGCGCGCGGCGCCGCGTCGGGAGCGTAGCGAACGAGGATGGCGAGCCCGACCAGCCCGGCAAGCGTCCCGACAAGGCGACGCATCGCCACGATGCCGACGGGGCGGACGCGGACGAAGACGCCGGGACGGCAGGCGAGCGCCGCCACCAGCAGGATCGGATATTCGGCGATCGTCGCAAACAGCCGCGGCGCGACCAGCGCTGCGAACAGGCCACCGAGCATCCCGCCGAGCGAGGTGCAGAGATAGAACTCGGTCAGCCGGCCCGGCTCGGGGCGCAGGCAGAAGACGGCGCGGTGGGCGACGAGGCCGGCGACGAAGCAGAGGCCGAGGCTGAGCGGCAGGTCGACGGCGAAGGGCAGCCGGCCGACCACGGCCGCGCCGAGGGCGATCGCGGTCCCCCAAGCCTGCGCGGCGGCCAGGGGACGGTCCGGCCAGGACGCGAGCGGGCGGAAGGCGATCACGAAGGTCAGGAGGTATAGCGCCAGCGGCAGCACCCACATCAGCGGGATGGCGGCCACATCCGTGGTGATGTGCGCCGTCACGGCGACGAGCAGGCCGGAGGGGACGGCCGACAGGCCGATCCAGGCGCCGCGCCGCGCCAGGCTCGGAGCCGCGTGCGCCGTGCCGGTCGTCCGCGCCGGCGCGACGATCCCGTGCGCGCCGCCTCGGCC
>NZ_VRUV01000708.1:0-1865 GCF_008039455.1 Methylobacterium sp. WL116 | reverse complement strand
GCGCCTGCGGTGGCCTGACCCAGGCCGTCCGCGTCGCGCCGCAGCGCGACTGGCTCGACCGCACGCTCGCCGGCTGGGACCGGACGGCGCGCTGGCACTGAGCCGGCGGTCCCGCCGGCCCCGAGGAACCGAACCTTGGCCGACGGATTGCTTTACGTTAGGCTTCAGTCCCACCTGCCGAGAGCGCCCTCGGCCCCCGGAGAGAACGATGCTCGCCACTGTGCTCCGCGGCGCCCTGCTCGGCGGCCTGTCCGTCGGCCTCCTCGGCTCGCTGCCGGCACCGGCTTCGGCCGTGATCAACGGCGAGGTGACCCGCGACCCGAACGGCACGCGCAACTTCGTGGTGCGGATCGAGAGCACCCAGGGCGAGATCTGCTCGGGCACGCTGATCGCGCCCGATCTCGTGCTGACCGCAGCCCATTGCGTGATGCAGCCGGCCAGCTACAGCATCGTGGCGGTCGACCGCGGCTTCCGCCAGCGCCGCGTCTCGGTGATCGCCGCCTCAATGCATCCCGAATTCGTCCCCGGCACCACGCCGGAGGACCAGCCGGGCGTCGACCTCGCCCTGCTCAAGCTCGAGCAGCCGCTCGGCACGGACTACGCGCCCCTCGATCCGCGCGGCGCCGGCTCGATCGGCAACGGCGACGCGGTCGACATCGCCGGCTTCGGCGTCGTCGCCGAGAACCGCCGCAACACCGCCCGCACCCTGCGCCAGGCGCACCTCGTCTCGATCGGGTCGCTGCAGGTCGCCAACCGCGTCACCGTCGTCACCGACCGCCGCCGCATGGCCGAGACCGCCGGCGCCGGCGCCTGCCTCGGCGATTCCGGCGGCCCGATCCTGTCGGGCGGCCCCGGCGGCTACCAGATCGTCGGCGTGGTGAGCTGGTCGAGCGGGGCGATGCGCCAGGACGCCCGCCGCCGCACCGCCTGCGGCGGGTTCACGGCGGTGACGCCGGTGGCCGAGCACACCGGGTGGATCGCGGCACGCTCGGCCGAGCTTTCCCGGATCGAGGTCGGCCAGGCGATGCCGGCCGGCCGTGGCAACCGCTCGGATTGGATGGCCCGGCCCGGGCGCAACCGCTGAACCCTGACCCGAACCGGAATTTGCAGAAGGACCAGGTTTCACGTGCGGTCGCGCGATCGTCGCCCGTGCATCTGGTCGATTGCATTTTCAATTCAGTGAATGATACCGCTTGATGCGATGGCGCCGACGCATCCGGCCTCAACCGGAACGCGATGCGGCTTCGCTCCCGGGAGCATCGCTCATGTTCGACGGCTCGACACCCGCCACGCCCTCGCTCGCCTCGGCGCTCATCGCCTTCGGGTTCGTAGGCGCCTGGGAGACGAACGTCGCGGCCGGGCGCTCGGTCCTCGACGAGGGCGCCTGCGACGTGATGGCGGGCGACGCGTCGCTCGTCGGCAAGCCCCTCACGCTAGACGAGTCGCTCGCGCGCATCCACCCGGAGGATCGCGACTGGGTGTTCGACCGGATCAGGCAGGTGCGCGAGACCGGCGGTTCGTTCTCCGCCGACTTCCGGATCGTCACGGAAGGCGGCGACATCCGCTGGATCCGCAACCGCGGCCACGTGACCCGGACGGAGACCGGCATGCACGGCCACGGCGCCTTCTTCGACGTCACCGACACGCGCGCGAAGCTCGACGTCCTGCCCCGGCCGAAGCTTCGCCTGCTGCCCCCGGCCGATCCGCTGGAGCAGGCCGCCGACCAGATCCTGGCCGCCCGCGTGGCGATCGACCGGACCGGGCAGAAGCGCCTGCGCACCCTCGTCGATACGCTGCTGCTAGAGGTGGGCCGCGCCCTGGCACGGCGCCAGGGCGCGTGAGGCCGGCCCGGGGCGGGCCGTCGA
>NZ_VRUV01000707.1:0-1886 GCF_008039455.1 Methylobacterium sp. WL116 | reverse complement strand
TCGACGGCACGCGCCTCGATGCCCTCGAAGGCGACGGTGGCGACGCGGGTGACCATGACGTGAGGAGCCTTCGGCTTACGGGAAAGTAAGCCTAGGCGGCGCCTATGAGCCTGACAACCTCAGGAACCGGCTCCTCGCGCGGCTGTTCTCCGCCGGTCGACAACCACGAAGGGAAACCGCCATGCGCCCGACTTCCACCGTCCTCGCCCTCGTCCTCGCCGCCGGCCTGTCCGGTGCGGCGCGGGCCGACGAGAAGCTGCCGCCGGACCAGCAGGCCAAGGTCGAGGCGATGCTGAAGCAGGAAGGCTTCACCCAGTGGAAGGAGATCGAGCTGGACGACGGCATGATCGAGGTCGACGATGCCGTCGACGGCTCCGGCAAGCAGTTCGACCTGAAGCTCGATCCGAAGACCCTCGCCATCGTCAAGCGCAAGGCCGAGTAGCGCAGGGACGATGCGGGCGCCGTGCGGCTCTGCCGACCGGCGCCCACCCTGCCAGGGGTCGAAATCCGACGCTTGGTACCTGTAGCCAAACCTCCGAGAAGAGTGGCAACCGGACCCTGGCCGTTTGCCCCGAAGCGGACGTTTTGCCTTCAATCCAAGCCTGCCGTCGAGGTGTAGGCGAGGTTCGGGACTGGGCACGTCGCAGAGGCCGAGGCGCTGAAGACCAAGAGCCAATGCATCTTTAACGTGTGTGTGCTGCTGTGTGGGCGTTCGGGGGAACGCGCTCGCAAACGGTACCTGAATGGCTCGGCAAAGCCGCACCCACGCGTACCGTGTCCCCTACTGGCAGCGCGCGCTGCAGACCTGGCAACGCTTCCATGCGGATCGCCGCGGTGCAGTCGCTCTGATCTTCGCGTTGACCAGCGTGGTCCTCCTTGGCTTGGTTGGCGGCGGCATCGATTACAGCCGCATAGCCTATCGCCGTAGCCAATTGCAGAGCGCCGTCGACAATGCCACGCTCGCGGCAGGTAATGCCCTGAAGCTCGCGCCATCGAATTCGACTGCGGTGGCCAGCATCGTTCAGCGGATCATCATCGAAAATGCACCCTCCCCGCCTGATCGGCCCCTGACCGTGCAGGTTTCGGTCAACAGTGACAAGACCGGCGTCTCAGCCAGCGCGACCGACAATCTCAAGCTCACCTTCGGAGCCTTCGTCGGCGTGAAGGTGGTGCCGATCACAGCCCGCTCGACCGCGACGGTCATGGGCAAGATGCGCCTGTGCCTGCTCACCCTCGATCCCGCTGCTACGGGTAGCCTGCATCTGGAGAAGAACGCGAACCTGTCGGCGACGTCTTGCTCCCTTTATGCCAACTCCAAAGATGCCAAGGCCATTCAGGGTGACGACAACGCCATCGCCAAGGCTGACAGGATCTGCAGCGTCGGTGGATCGAGCACAGCCCGCGCCAACTTCGCGCCGCCTGTGACCACGGGTTGCCCTGCGATCAACGATCCTTTGGCCAGCATCGTGACCGCACCGCCCCCCGGGGGCTGCGTGACGGTGAGTTCGGCGGCCGGCCCTGGCCCAGGAAAGGGACCGGGAGGACCAGCAGCCGGCAACGTTGCGGTGACGGCCAGCACGACGCTTGATCCCGGCACGTATTGCGGCGGCCTGCACATCATCGGAACGGCCAAGGTCACACTCAACCCGGGCGTCTACATCATCAAGGACGGTCCGCTGATCGTGGATCAGCAAGCCAGCATGTCGGGTCAGAATGTCGGGTTCTATTTCATGGGCGACGCCGCTGGTCTGCGGTTCGATGCCAACACCACAATCAGCCTGTCGGCACCGGTGAGCGGCCCCCTGGCGGGCTTCCTGATGACAGAGCAGCCAAGCGTGTCCGCGCCGGTTCCACCACCACCGGGCCCGAAAGGCTCACCCCCGCCC
>NZ_VRUV01000706.1:0-1917 GCF_008039455.1 Methylobacterium sp. WL116 | reverse complement strand
GAACCGCCACCGCGTCGCCGTCGCGGACGGCGTTCATCTCGTTCTGCGGGCCCGCTACTGAACCGGACGCGCGGGCGGCCCCCCGCTCGCGCGCCGGAGACGGCGGCCCGCTACTGCGGCAGCTTGTCGTCGATGCCCTTCACGTACCAGTTCATGCCGAGGATCATCGGGTCGGGCGCGTCCTCGCCCGCCTTCACCGCGACCGTGCCGTCCTGCTTCGTCACCGGGCCGGCGAAGGGGTGGACCTTGCCCGACGCGATGCCGGCCTTGGTCTCCTCGGCCATCGCCTTCACGTTGTCCGGCATGTTGGTGAAGGGCGCGAGCACGACCATGCCGTCCTTGATGCCGCCCCAGGTGTCGTGGCTCTTCCACGAGCCGTCGAGCACCGCCTTGGCCTCGCCGATCACGTAGCCGTCCCAGTCGTCGGTGATCGAGGTCAGCTGCGCCTTCGGGGCGAAGCGGAACTGGTCCGAGGACTGGCCGAAGGCGAGCTTGCCGGCCTTCTCGGCCTCCTGCAGCGGGGCCGCGGAATCGGTGTGCTGGGTCAGGATGTCGGCGCCCTGCGCGAGCAGGGCCTTGGCGGCCTCCGCCTCCTTGCCCGGGTCGAACCAGGTGTTCACCCAGACGATCTTGAGCTTGACGTTGGGGTTCACCGACTGGGCGCCCAGCATGAAGGCGTTGATGCCGCTCACCACCTCGGGGATCGGGAACGAGGCGATGTAGCCGACCGTGCCGGACTTCGAGAGCGTGCCGGCGATCTTTCCGCAGACGTAGCGGCCCTCGTAGAAGCGGGCCGAGTAGGTCGAGACGTTGGCGCTGCGCTTGTATCCCGTGGCGTGCTCGAACTTCACGGTGGGGAATTTCTTGGCGACCTTCAGGGTCGGCTCCATGAAGCCGAACGAGGTGGTGAAGATCAGCTTGGCGCCCGAGCGCGCCAGCTTCTCGATCGAGCGCTCGCTGTCGGCCTCGGGCACGCTCTCGAGAAACATGGTCTCGACCTTGCCGGGCATCGCCGCCTCGAGCGCCTTGCGGCTGAGGTCGTGCTGGTAGGAATAGCCGTAATCGGCCACCGGGCCGACATAGACGAAGCCGACCTTGAGCTTGTCGTCGGCCCGCGCGGCGGGTGCGAGCAGGAGAGCAGCCAGGATGGCGCCGGTGATCGTCCGCATGGTCGTCGATGTCCCCAAGGTCGATACCCCCAACATGGCCCCCGCCTTCTAGCGGTGGGGCGTGAATTCGCGGCCCAGGGCGGCGGGCGCCAGCGAGCCGCCCTGGCGCCGCCCGAGGGACAGCAAGACCAGGGCCAGGATCGTCGCAACGTAGGGCAGCGCCGACAGCGCCTGCCCCGGCAGGCCGAGGCCCGCGGCCTGGGCGTGGAGCTGGAGCACCGTCGCGCCGCCGAACAGCAGCGCCCCGGCGGCCACCCGCAGCGGGCGCCACGAGGCGAACACCACCAGCGCCAGGGCGATCCAGCCGCGCCCGGCGGTCATCCCCGGCGACCAGAACGGGGTGTAGGCGAGCGACAGGTAGGCGCCGGCGAGCCCGGCGCAGGCGCCGCCGAACAGGACCGCGAGGACGCGGACCTTGCGCACCGGCAGGCCGAGCGCGTGCGTCGCGGTGTGGTCGTCGCCGATGGCGCGCAGCACCAGCCCGGCGCGGCTCCGGCCGAGGAACCACCACACCCCGAGCACCAGGGCGACCGCGACGTAGACGAAGGCGTCCTGCCCGAAGAGCAGGTCGCCGACGAGCGGCAGGTCGCTCAGCCCCGCCAGGTGGAGGTGGGGCGCCGGATCGCGCTTCATCCCGACGTAGCCGGTGCCGACGAGGCCCGAGAGCCCGAGGCCGAGGATCGTCAGGGCGAGGCCCGAGGCGACCTGGTTGGCGGCGAGCCCGACCGTGAGGATCGCGAACAGCCCC
>NZ_VRUV01000705.1:0-1923 GCF_008039455.1 Methylobacterium sp. WL116 | reverse complement strand
GTGGCGCGCGGCGCCTCGGCGCGCTCGTCCCGCACGGCGTCGGCCGCCTCGGCCGCATCGATCCGGTCGCCATCCTCACGCAACGACATGCCCGAAATCCCAGCTTGAAACTTGCTGACCGAACGGTTCGGTCATCAACGAGGACGATTGACGTCCGCCGTTCCAACGCAGTAGATATCATTGACCGAACGGTTCGGTCAATCAGGATCGCCAAGATGCCCGCGACCCCCGCGACGCTGGAACGAGACGCCGTCACGCCCGAGAGCGACAAGCGCCGCCAGATCCTCGACGGCGCGCGCCAGGTCTTCATGGGCGCGGGCTTCGACGGCGCGAGCATGGGCGAGATCGCTCGCACGGCGGGCGTCTCGAAGGGCACGCTCTACGTCTACTTCGACAGCAAGGAGGCGCTGTTCGAGGCGCTGACCCTGGAGGAGAAGCGGGGCTTGGCCGAGGCCCTGTTCCTGCTGGATGCCGACGACCCCGACGTCGCCGCGGTGCTGACGCGGCTCGGCACCACCTACCTCATCGAGATGGTGCGGCCCGAGCACGTGGCGGTGATCCGCATGGTGATCGGCGCCTGCGAGAAGTTCCCGCGCTTCGGGCAGGCCTTCTTCGAGGCCGGCCCGGCGATGGGCGTGACGCGGCTCACCGCCTACCTCGACGCGCAGGTGGCGGCCGGGCGCCTGAACGCGGCGGACACGGACCTCGCCGCCAAGCACTTCCTGCATCTCTGCCAGGCCGGCCTGCTGACGCGCCTGCTCTTCCACGCCGGCGATCCGGTGACGCGGGAGGAGATCGACTATCGCATCCGCGAGGCCGTGCGGGTGTTCTTCGCGGGCTACGGCCCGGGGCGCTGAGGCACGCCCTTCGCTCCCGACGACGTGCGGATGCGGCCAGGCCTCGACTCCGAGCACCCTTTCCTCCTCCGCTCAAGGGGGGAGGGAAACGCCGGTACGGATCGGAAAACCCGTCGCGCTCAGCCGGCCGCGCGCATCCGCGGCAAAGCGGCCGTGCTCCAGGCCCGCACCTCGGCGTCGATCGCCAGGGCCTCCTCGACGCCGTCGGGGGTGGTGCGGTGGATCCCCGCGAAATGCGCGATCGCGCGCTCGACGAGGTCGGCGATGCCGTAGAACGGGATCGTGCCGGCGATGAAGGCCGCCACCGCGATCTCGTTGGCCGCGTTCATCACCGTCGGCGCCGCGCCGCCCTCGGCGAGCGCCGCGCGGGCGATCCGCAGGCACGGGAAGCGCGCCTCGTCGGCGGCCTCGAAGGTGAGGCTGCCCAAAGCCACGAGGTCGAGGGACCGGCCGCGGGCGATGGTCAGGCGGTCGCCGAGGCCGAGGCAGTGCGAGATCGGCACGCGCATGTCGGGCAGCGCCAGCTCGGCGGTGACGGCGCCGTCGAGCCAATAGATCATCCCGTGGATCACCGATTGCGGATGCACCACCACGTCGAGGCGGCCCGGCTCGATGCCGAACAGGTGATGCGCCTCGATCAGCTCCAGCCCCTTGTTCATCAGGGAGGCGGAATCGATGTTGATCTTCATCCCCATCGACCAGGTCGGGTGGGCGGCGGCCTCCGCCGGCGAGGCGGCGGCGATGCGCTCGCGCGTCCAGGTCCGGAACGGGCCGCCGGAGGCGGTGATCATCATGGTGCGCACGTCTTCCAGCGGCCGGCCGGCCATCGCCTGGCTGAGCGCGTCGTGCTCGGAATCCATCGGCAGGATGGTCGCGCCGTAGCGCTTGGCGTCGCGCATGAAGGCGTCGCCGGCGCAGACCAGGCTCTCCTTGTTGGCGAGCGCGACCTGCCGCCCGAGGCGGAGCGCCTCGTGGGTCGGCTTCAGGCCGGCGGCCCCGCTGATCGCCGCGACGACGATGTCGGCCTCCTGCGCTACCGCGTCGAGCACCGCCGCCTCGCCCGCCC
>NZ_VRUV01000704.1:0-1924 GCF_008039455.1 Methylobacterium sp. WL116 | reverse complement strand
GGGCCCGCAAGCGCCGTGAGCACGGCACCGGCGGCCGGGCCGCTGACGCGGATCACCGCGATGGCGGCGCGCCCGAAGCCGGAGGCCGGGGCGAACAGGGTGGGGGGATCGCTCATGGTCGGATCGCTCATGCTCGGATCGCTGATGGGGGCCCGGGGCATCCCGGCATCCGCCCATCCGCGCGGGGGCGGCCGTCATCGATCGGCCGCATCCCGGCGAAAGGGTCTTGCCTCGGCAAACGACGTTGCGCAAACCGCGGCGCCGCGAAACCCGTCCGGAGGGAGCACACCATGGCCCATACCCGTCGCGCGGTCGTCGCCGGCCTGGCGCTCGCCGGGCCAGCGCTCTCCGCCCGCGCCGCCGATCGGCTCGGCGCCGCCGCCGGGCGCATCGGGGCGGTCGAGGTGCGCCTCGGCGGTCGGGTCGGCGTGGCGTTCCACGACGCGACGGGCGTGTTCCTCGGCCACCGCGCGGACGAAGCGTTCGCGCTGTGCAGCACCTTCAAGGTGCTGGCGGCGGCGGCGATCCTGGCCCGCGTCGCCGCCGGCCGCGAAACGCTCGATCGGCGCATCGCCTACGGGGCGGACGATCTGCAGAGCTACGCCCCGGTCACGCGCTCGGCCCTGGAGAGGGCCGGCGGCGGCCGTGCGGAGATGACCGTCGATGGGCTCTGCGCGGCGGCGATCGTCCGGAGCGACAACACCGCGGCCAACCTGCTCCTCGACGCGCTGGGCGGAACGGCGGCGCTCACCGCCTGGCTGCGCGGGCAGGGCGACGCGGTCACCCGCCTCGACCGAACCGAGCCGACCCTCAACACCGCCCTGCCCGGCGATCCGCGCGACACCACCAGCCCGGCCGCGATCACCCGGACGCTGGACCGCTGCCTCCTCGGCGACGCGCTGGCCCCGCCGCACCGGGCGCGGCTGGAAGCCTGGATGGTCGCCTGCGAGACCGGCGGGGCCAAGCTCCGTGCCGGCCTGCCGCCCGCCTGGCCGGTCGGCGACAAGACCGGCAGCGGCGACAACGCGACATCGAACGTCGTGGCGATCCTGCACCCGCCGGGCCGTGCGCCGATCCTCGCGGGTGTGTTCCTGACCGGCTCGGAGGCGCCGCCGGCCGCGCGGGACGCCGCCCATGCCGAGATCGGCCGCATCCTGGCGGAGGCGGTGTAATGGCCAAGGCGACGCCGCGGGCGACCCCCGCCTCGCGGGCGCTGGACAAGGCCGGCATCGCCTACGCGATGGTGGGCTACGCCTACGACCCGGAGGCGCCACGCATCGGCCTGCAGGCGGCCGAGGCGCTCGGCGTCGAGCCGGGCTGCATCCTCAAGACCCTGATGGCCGCCGTCGACGGCCAGCCGGTCTGCCTGCTCGTCGCCTCCGACCGGGAGGTGGCGATGAAGCGGGTCGCCGCCGCGATGGGCGGCAAGGCGGCGTCGATGCTGAAGCCGCCGGAGGCGGAGCGGATCACCGGCTACCACGTCGGCGGGATCAGCCCGCTCGGAGCCAAACGCCGGGTGCCGGTGCTGATCGATGCGGGATCGCTCGCCGGCCGCACCGAGATCCACGTCAACGGCGGCGGGCGCGGCCTGCAGCTGCGGCTTGCGACCGCCGACCTCGTCACGGTGCTCCAGGCCCGGCTGGTCGCGTTGGCCGATCGGTAACGATCGGTTCACCCTCTGCGCCGACACTGGCACCGCGTGCCCGGTTTCCGCGGGTCGGGGGACGACGTGCGCATGCGCGCGAGAGCGATGATCCGGGCCTGCTTCCTCTGCGGCTTCGCCGTGGGGCCCGCCAGCGCGGCCGACCTGTTCGCCCCCGAGCCGGGGCCGGCCTATGGCGGCCCCGTCGTGAGCGCGCCGCGCTACTTCCCGCGCGGCGACGGCAGCGACGGCGTCCTGCTTCACGCCGCCCCGCCCCCGCGC
>NZ_VRUV01000703.1:0-1926 GCF_008039455.1 Methylobacterium sp. WL116 | reverse complement strand
TGCGCGGCGGCGATCACCGCCCGCGGCGCCGGCGCCGAGGGCTGCCCGACCTCCATCCGCACCACGTCCTCGCCGGCGCGCGCCTTCCCGGCGGCGGCGGCCATCACGTCCATGGCGAGGAAGGGCGCGACGGCGGCGGCACGGCGGGAGATGGGGATCATCGGATGCTTGTACCCGGGCGGCGGCCGCGGGTCAGCCCTCGGACGGGTCGGCGATGCTGCGCAACCCCCCTCAATGCCCGACGAACCCCGCCGCCATGTTGACGGCGAGCGCCAGCACGCCGGTGTTGAACAGGTAGGCGTAGACCGTCTGCACGGTGGCGATCCGGCGCATGCGCTTGCTGGTGATGTTGGTGTCCGAGGTGGCCGCCGCCGCGCCGATGGTGACGGTGAAGTACAGGAAGTCCCAGAAGTCGGGGGCGTCGTCGCCGTGGAAGTCGAGGCCGCCGCGGCTCTCGCCGGGCGCGTCGTCGCCGTAGTAGACGTGGGCGTAGTGGATCGTGAAGACGAGCTGCACGAAGGCCCAGGTGCACAGCACGGTCGCCCCGGCGAGCGTCAGGTCGAAGACCTTGCCGGCGCCGCTCGCCTTGCCGCCGAGCACCAGCACGCCGACGGCGGCGAAGCTCGCCGCGGCCGCGAGCAGCGTGAACACCGTCACCAGGGCCGCGCTGTCGTCGAGGCGCGACGCCTGCAGGCGCAGGGCGTCGCGCGACTGCCCGGTGGATTGGTGGACGATCAGCACCGCGTAGGCCACGATCCCGGCGCACCAGCCGGCGAGCAGGCGGGTGACGAGGTCGTCGCCCGGCATCAGCAGCGCGCCCGCGGCCATGATGCCGAACGCCGCGAGCAGGCGCGGGCGGAGCCGGAAGGCCCGGATGGGATTGATCATCGGCGTGACGCCTCGCGGGAGAAACTTCGATCGGGCACGACGGGATTTGACCCGCCGCCGTGAAAACGCCTAACCCGGCCGATAGCGGACCGGCCAGACCCCGGTCCGGCCCGCCCGCCGCGCCCGCCCAGCGAGGACGTATGCCTCTCTCCCGTTTCCTCTCGGCCTCCCGCCGCGCGCTGCTGCTCGCCGTCCCCTTGGCCGTTCCCTTGGCCATGCCCCTCGGCCTCCCGGCCCGGGCGCAGACCGCGCCGGCCGCGCCCTTCACCGATGCGCAGCGCGCCGGGATCGAGGCGATCGTCAAGGACTACCTGATCAAGAACCCCGACGTGCTGCAGGAGGCGATCGCCGAGGGCGAGAAGCGCCAGGCCGAGACCCAGCGCCTGGCCCAGGCCGCCGCGCTCAAGGAATCGCAGAAGGCGCTGCTCGACAGCCCGCACGACGTCGTCGCCGGCAACCCGGCGGGCGACGTCACGATGATCGAGTTCTTCGACTACAATTGCGGCTATTGCCGCAAGGCGCTCGGCGACGTGCAGGCGCTGATCAAGGCCGATCCGAAGCTGCGCGTGGTGATCAAGGATTTCCCGGTGCTCGGCCCGGAATCGCTCGAGGCCAGCCAGATCGCGCTCGCCGCCAAGCAGCAGCTCAAGGGCGACAAGCTGTTCGAGTTCCACCAGAAGCTGCTCGAATCCAAGGGCCGGGCGAACGGCGCCAAGGCCCTCGACGTCGCCAAGGCGATGGGGCTCGACGTGGCCCGGCTGCAGAAGGACGCCCAGGGCCCCGAGGTGAAGGCGGCGCTCACCGAGAACCGCGGCCTCGGCGACAAGCTCGGCCTGTCCGGCACGCCCGCCTTCATCATCGGCGACGAGATCATCCCCGGCGCCGTCGGCGTCGACCCGATCCGCAAGACCATCGCCGACGTCCGCCAGTGCGGCCACGCCTCCTGCTGAGGCGAGAAAGGGTGTCGCGAACGCGCCCGGTCGTCTAAGACCGGCGCCTTCGCGGGATCCGGGCCCCGGTCGCGCGGCCGCGCCGGCG
>NZ_VRUV01000702.1:0-1929 GCF_008039455.1 Methylobacterium sp. WL116 | reverse complement strand
GGCGCCGCGCTGGCGCGCGAGATCGGCCGCGCCCATGGCGAAGCCCGCGACCGGCACGCCGCAGGCCATGGCCTCCACCGCCACGAGGCCGAAGGGTTCGTCCCAGCAGGGCGTGAACAGGAAGACCGAGGCGCGGCCGATCTCGCGCGCCAGCGCGGCGCCGGAGAGGTGGCCGCCGTATCGGATCGAACCGCCGATCTGGGGCGCGACCTCCGCCTCCCAGTACGCCCGGTCCTCGATCGGGCCGAACACGGTCAGCGGCATGCCGGCACGCCGTGCCGCCGCGACCGCGAGATGCGTGCCCTTGATCGGCGCGATGCGCCCGGACCAGACGGCGGTCCCGTCGCCGCGCTCACGATACGGCCAGGCGCCAGGATCGACGCCGTTGTGGAGGACGGACACGCCCGCCGGCACCGCGTCCGGCCACCACAGCGTGCGCTGCGCCTCCGACGTGACGGTGATCCGATGACCGGGCCCGAGGCTTTCGTCCACGAACCAGCGCAGCGCGTCGTAGGGCGGGACATGGAGCGACGTCACGGTCGGCACCACCGCGATGCGCCGGCGTTCCAGGGGCAGCCGGCTCAGGCTGTTGTTGTGGAGCACGTCGAACCCGCCGGCCGCGATCCGGTCGCAGGCGGCGGCGTATCCGGCGTCGACATGGGCGACGAGGCCGGCGTCGCCGCGATGCTCCAGCCCGGGAAAGCTGCGCTCATGATGCACCGGGATCACGGGATCGACGGCGAAGCGCGGATCGCTGTCGCCGGCGGCGAACAGCACCACTTCGTGCCCGCGCGCCATCAACCCGTCGGCGAGGGCCCAGCTCTGGGCTTCCATCCCGCCCGCGAAGGGGCGCGCTACCGGATGCCGGAGATGGGCGAGGAGCGCGATCCTCACGCAGTCGCCGCCGGGGCGGCCTGGGCTTCGAGGAAGCGGATGACGGACGCCGAGTTGCTGTAGGGCTGGTGGCTCTGCTGGCCGGTGAGCGCGAGATCGCCGGCCTCGGGGTGGCGCAGGATGCGGATCGGCCGATCGGGGGCGTCGTCGATCAGACCCATCACCTTGAACGCGTAGAGCCAGTGCCCCATGGTGCGGTAGCCCCACTTGGCCTCGAACAGCTCGGCATTGCGCACCACGCTGGCGAGGTGGTGGACCGGCGGCATGTGGTGCGGGTGGTACTGGTGGTAGGCCAGCCCGCCCTTCATCCAGGCGATGGGGATGCCGGCCTGATCGAGGATCTTGCCGAAATCGGTGTCCTCGCCGCCGTAGCCGACGTAGCGCTCGTCGAAGCCGCCAGTGGCGAGGAAGGTGGCGCGCCGGATGGCGAAGTTCAGCGACCAGAAGCAGCGGTAGTCGCGGCAGATCTCGATGCCGGAAGCCGGGGGGCCGCGACGGTCCGAGTGGCGCTCGGCGACCGCAGCGAAGGCCTCGCAGGTCCAGGCGCCCGCCGTGGCCTTCTCGGGCAGGTGCAGGACCTCGCCCATCAGCAGGCCGTCGAGCTCGGCGAGCCCGCGCGCGTAGTCGGCCACGAGGTCGGGGGCCGGGATGCAGTCGACGTCGAGGAAGACGACGGCGTCGCCGCTCGCGGCCGCGACGCCGCGGTTGCGCGCGGCCGCGAGCGGCAGCTCGGTGCCGGGGACCAGGATCTGACGGACCGGGAAGGCCACCTCGGGGAGGTCGTAGGGCGCGTCCTGCATCACCGCGACGATGAACTCGACGGGGGCCTGCGTCTGGCGCTCGAGGCCGAGGAGCACGTTGCGCAGGTGCGCGGGCCGCCCCTTGGCGAGGGTCACGACGGAAACGGTGGACATCGGGCGGTCTGGCTCCTGGACGATCGAGCGCGGGATTGAGCGGGCGGTCAGCGAGCGACGACGGCGAGCGCCGGTCGCTCGGCCGCGCCGCTCCAGAGTTCGTCGGCGAGCCCTTCGAGCC
>NZ_VRUV01000701.1:0-1939 GCF_008039455.1 Methylobacterium sp. WL116 | reverse complement strand
GTAGCGATCACGGCCGCCCCCGAGACCCTGGCCGCGGGCGGCAAGCCGTGCGGCCAGGATCTCGGGGGCGGCCGTGATCGCTACGACATGGACGCCGGGGAGCGTCCGGCGCGCCGCCTCGATCACCCGGCGCGAGACGTTGCACACCACGACCCGCCCCTGCTCGGCCTCGGTCAGCGCCTCGGCCGGGATCGCGTAGCCGAGGCCGTGCGCGCGCCAATGCAGGGGAAACGCGCCGGCCGCGGCGGCGCGGGAAAACTCCGCCTCGGCGATCTCGGCGTTGTCCTCGTGCGCCGAGGGCGGCCGGGTCACCAGGCGGCGCGGGAAGACGAAGCGCGGGTCGCCGGCCAGCTGCGCCCGCGCGGCGGCGATCACCGTGTCCTTGCCGGCCCCGCTCGGGCCGACCACGAGGACGAAGCCGCCCGCCATCACACCACCCGCGCGCCGGCGCGCCAGACCTCGCGGACGACGGGCACCCCTTGCGCCGTCCGCACGCGGACGAGGTCGGCGCGCAGGCCGGGCGCGATCCGGCCGCGGTCGTCGAGGCCGGTGGCGCGGGCCGGGTTGGCGGTGACGGTGGCGATGGCGGCGGCCAGGTCGATGCCGGGCACGCGCTCGGGCAGCTGGAACGCCGCCATCAGCAGGCTCGCCGGCACGTAGTCGGAGGACAGGATGCTGAGCAGGCCGGCCTCGGCGAGAGCGTGCGCCGCCACGTTGCCGGAATGCGAGCCGCCGCGGATCAGGTTGGGCGCGCCCATCATCACGGTGATGCCGGCCGCGTGCGAAGCCTCGGCCGCCTCGCGGGTGGTTGGGAACTCGGCGAGCGCGACCGCTTCGGCCCGCGACTGGGCGACGTCGGCCAGCGTCGTGTCGTCGTGGCTCGCCAGCGGGATGCCCTGCTCCCGGGCCAGCGCCACGAGGATCGGGCGGTTGCGGGCGTTGAGCGCGGCGCCGTCGCGGATCTTGCGCTCGGTGCCGGCCCGGATCGCCTCGATCGGCCGGCCGCCGCGGCCGGCATATTGATAATACTTCGCCATGTCGCGGAACTGCCGCTGCCCCGGCGTGTGGTCCATCAGCGAGATCAGGCCGACGGGATGACGCCGGACGAAGGCGCGGACGGTGTCGATCACGTCGGCCGACGGGATCTCGCAGCGCAGGTGCGTCCGGTGCTCGGCCCGGAACAGGTCGGCGGCGCGCGCGTCGGCGATGGCCTGCGCCAGCGCGTCGAGCTCGGAGCCGAGGCCGCTGCCGTCCGGGTCGGTGCCGGCGCGCAGCGAATCGAACACGGTGGTGATCCCCGAGGCGGCGATCTGCGCATCGTAGGCGAGCACGGCGCCCAGCGGATGCCAGCGCACGCCGGGGCGCGGCGCGTAGTGGCTTTCCAGGTGGTCGGTGTGCAGCTCGACCAGGCCGGGGACGAGGTGGTCGCCGCGGAGGTCCCGGCCGCGCTCCGGCGCCCGGCCCGCGCCGTGCTCGGCGATGCGGCCGTCCACGATCGCGAGCCAGCCGTCGACGACGCGGTCGGCCAGGACGAGGCGCGCGTTCTCGAGGATCTCGACCCGGTCCGCCATCGCTCCGCCGTCTCCGCTCATGCCGCGCCCGTTCATGCCGCGCCCTCTCATGCCGCGATCGGCGCGCGGAAATCCGCCACGTCCACGATCCGCGTCGCCACCGCCTCGCGTACGTCGGCGTCGTGGAAGATGCCGAGGATGCCCGCGCCCGCCGCCCGCTTCTCGCGGATCAGCGCGATCACGACGTCGCGGTTGCGGGCATCGAGCGAGGCGGTCGGCTCGTCCATCAGCACGAGGGGCCGGTCGGCGATCAACCCGCGGGCGATGTTCACCCGCTGCTGCTCGCCGCCCGAGAAGGTGGCCGGCGGCAGGTCCCACAGGCGCTCGGGCAGGTCGAGGCGCGCGAGCAGCGCCGCGGCGCGCGCGCG
>NZ_VRUV01000700.1:0-1939 GCF_008039455.1 Methylobacterium sp. WL116 | reverse complement strand
GTGCGGCGCACGCACCGCCCTCGTCACGCACGATCCGGCGACCATCGGCGCGATGTCGTGCAATCCGGCGATCGGCGGCCTCGGCAAGGGCCATCTCGTGCGCGAGGTCGACGCCCTCGACGGCTTGATGGGCCGGGTCGCCGACGCGGCCGGCATCCAGTTCCGGCTGCTCAACCGGCGCAAGGGCCCGGCGGTGCGCGGGCCGCGCACCCAGGCCGACCGCAAGCTCTACGCGGCGGCGATGCAGGCGGCGGTGGCCGAGACCCGGAACCTGACCGTGGTCGCGAGCGCCTGCGAGGATCTGGTGGTGCGGGACGGGCGCGTCGCCGGGATCGTGCTCGGCGATGGGCGGACGCTCCGCTGCGGCGCGGTGGTGCTCACCACCGGCACCTTCCTGCGCGGGTTGATCCATATCGGCCCGGTTCAGATCCCGGCCGGCCGCGTCGGCGAGGCGCCGGCGGTCGGGCTGGCCCGGACCCTCGACCGGCTCGGCTTCCGGCTCGGGCGCCTGAAGACCGGCACCCCGCCGCGCCTCGACGGCCGCACCATCGACTGGTCAAGATTGGAGATGCAGGAGGCCGACGCCGAGCCGGTGCCGTTCTCGACCCTGACCGAGCGGATCACCACCCCGCAGATCCGCTGCGGCATCACCCGGACGACGCAGGCGGTCCACGACCTGATCCGCGAGACCCTGCACCTGTCGCCGATGTATTCCGGCGGCATCAGCAGCCGCGGCCCGCGCTACTGCCCGTCGATCGAGGACAAGGTGGTGCGCTTCGGCGACCGCGAGGGCCACCAGATCTTTCTCGAGCCCGAAGGCCTCGACGACCCGACGATCTACCCGAACGGCATCTCCACCGCGCTGCCGGAGGCGGTGCAGCACCGGCTCGTCGCCCTGATCCCGGGCCTGGAGGCGACGCGGATCCTGCGGCCGGGCTACGCCATCGAGTACGATTACGTCGACCCGCGCGAGCTCGATGCCGGGCTCCAGGCCGAGCGACTGCCGGGCCTGCTGCTCGCCGGGCAGATCAACGGCACCACCGGCTACGAGGAAGCGGCGGGGCAGGGGCTGGTCGCCGGGATCAACGCCGCACGGATCGCCGGCGGCGCGGTGGCGGCGACCTTCGACCGGGCGGAATCCTACCTCGGCGTGATGATCGACGACCTCGTCACCCATGGGGTGAGCGAGCCCTACCGCATGTTCACCTCGCGCTCGGAGTATCGCCTGAGCCTGCGCGTCGACAACGCCGACGAGCGCCTGACCCCGCGCGGGGCCGCGCTCGGCTGCGTCGGGACCCGGCGGGCGGCGCACTTCGCCGCGTCGCAGGCCGAGCTATCGGCGGTGCGCGCCCGCCTCGACGCGCTGACCCTGACGCCGACCCAGGCGCAGGCCCACGGCCTCGCGCTCAACCAGGACGGCATCCGCCGCACCGCCTTCCAAATTCTCTCCTATCCCGATCTAGACTGGGGCCGCTTGGCCTCGGTCTGGCCCGAGCTGAGCGCGGTCTCGCCGCGGATCGCCGAGCGCCTGCGGACGGATGCGACCTACGCGGTCTATCTCGACCGGCAGAATGCCGACATCGCCGCCTTCCGCCGCGACGAGGCGGTGAGCCTGCCGGTTCGGCTGGATTACGGGCGCATCGCCGGGCTCTCCAACGAGATGCGGATCAAGCTCGAGACCGTGCGGCCGGGAACCCTGGGGCAGGCGGCGCGGATCGAGGGCGTCACCCCGGCCGCGCTGACGCTGCTCGCCGCGCATGCGCGGCGTCGCGAGGCGGTGGCATCGTGAGGATGGTCCTAGCCGCAACACGCGTCTTCCCTCCCCCCTCTGCGGGGGAGGGTACCCTGCGGAGCAGGGGGGGAGAGGGGAGCTCCGTTTCCGGAAAAGGTGCTCCCCTCTCCCGACCCTCGCTGACGCGAGGCCCACCCTCCCCCGCAG
>NZ_VRUV01000006.1:0-40308 GCF_008039455.1 Methylobacterium sp. WL116 | reverse complement strand
GGGCTGGACTGGATCAGGCCGGGTCACGACGCCCTCATCGCGGAGGAGCGCGGCGCGGTGGGGGGGGCGCGCGGCTGAGCCGGGCTCGGGATGGCCGCGATGATGATCATGCGCCCGCCGCAGCACGGGCACGCCGGGCGCCACGCCGACGATCGCTCCGCCGCCTCAGTCTCGGTCGGTGGCGGGACGGCGAGCAGGTCCCTGGCGCGGGCGAGGTTGGCCTTGCGGCCAGCGCTGGCGAGCAGGCCATAGTGCCGGATGCGGTGGAAGCCCTTGGGCAGGACGTGGAGCAGGACGCGCCGGATGAACTCGTGCGTGCTCAGCGTCAGGGTCCCGTAGCGCTCAGGCCCGTCGCGACGGTAGTCTTTGATGCGGAAGGTGACGCCGGTCCCGTCGAACGCCACCAGCCGGCCATTCGAGATCGCCACGCGGTGGGTGTAGCGCGACAGGTAGGCCAGCACCGCCGCGGGACCAGCGAAGGGCGGTTTGGCGTAGACGACCCAGCGCGTCGTCTGGATCGGTGCGAGGTAGCGCCGGAAGGCGCGGCGGTCGGTCAACGGCGCCAGACTGCCGAAGAAGTCGAGCCGTCCAGCGTCGTGCAGGGCGATCAGCCCCGCCAGGAAGAGGCGGCGGAACAGCTTGGCCAGCACCCGCACCGGCAGGAGGAAGGCGGGGCGCGATGACACCCACCGCGCGGTCGCGCGAGAGGCCGCCGCCCGGCACGATCGTGTGCAGGTGGGGATGATGCGTCAGCGCCGAGCCCCAGGTGTGGAGCACCGCGGTCAGCCCGATCTTCGCGCCGAGGTGCTTCGGGTCGGCGGCGATGGTCAGCATCGTCTCGGAGGCGGCCCGGAACAGCAGGTCGTAGACGGCGACCTTGTTCTGCAGGGCGATGTCGGCGACCTGGGCCGGGAGCGTGAAGACGACGTGGAAGTAGCCCACCGGCAGCAGGTCGGCCTCACGCGCGGCCAGCCACGCGCGAGCGGCCGCCCTTTGGCATTTGGGGCAGTGCCGGTTGCGGCAGGAGTTGTAGGCGATGCGCGTGTGGCCGCAGTCGCCGCAGCCCTCGACATGACCACCGAGGGAGGCGGTGCGGCACCGCTCGATGGCCGCCATCACCTTGAGCTGGGGCAGGCTCAGGTGCCCGGCCTGGGTCGCCCGGTAGGCCGGCCCGGCAGCGCGGAAGACGTCGGCGACCTCCAGCGCGGGTCGAACGCCGAGTCAGCCGGTTGTGCTCTGTCCTTCCATCAGCAGCGCGAGGCGCTCCAGCGGCCCGGTGACGGCGCGGATCGTCTTGGTCGCGACCCGGGCGTAGAGCGCGGTGGCGTCGAGCTTGGCGTGTCCGAGCAGCACCTGGATGACGCGGATGTCGACGTCCTGTTCGAGCAGGTGGGTGGCGAAGCTGTGGCGCAGGGTATGGGGCGTCACCAGCTTGCGCAGGCCGGCGGCGTCGGCGGCCTCGTGCACGGCGCTGTTGATCTGGCGGGTCGAGATCGGCTCGACGGGGCTCCGGCCCGGGAACAGCCACCCGTGCGGCAGCATCACGCCGCGGCGCCGGCCATCGCGCCACCCCAGCCGGAGCAGCCCCAGCAACTGCGGAGACAGCATGGCGTTGCGGTCCTTGCGGCCCTTGCCCTGCTCGACCCGGATCAGCATGCGGGTGCTGTCGATGTCGTCGACCTTGAGGGCGGCCACCTCCGAGACGCGCAGGCCCGCGCCGTAGGCGGTGCCGAGCGCCGCCTTGTACTTCAGCCCCGGCGTCGCTTCGAGCAGCCGGCCGACCTCCGCGACGCTGAGCACGTCCGGGAGCTTGCGGGGCTGGCGCACCAGGACGAAGCGACGCGACAGGTCCGGCCGGTCGAGGGTGACGGTGAAGAGGAAGCGCAGCGCCGACACGGATCCGTTGACGGTGGGCGGCTGGACGCCAGTCTCGGCCTGATGGACCTGGAAGCGGCGGATGTCCTCGGGCGTCGCGCTGTCGGGCGAGCGTTCGAGGAAGGCGGCGAAGCTTCGGACGCAGCGGATGTAGTCGCGCTGGGTCTCCTGCCGCAGGCCGCGCAGGCGCATGTCGTCGAGCATGCGCTGGCGCAGCGGGCTAACGGATGAACAGGGGGACGTGAGGGTCGGCTGGGACATCGGGGCCTGCTCCAAGATGACGGTGATCCATCATGCTGGGAGCCCGGCCCGGACCCGCTCAACTGTTCATCGACGCTCGGCGCCCGCACTCAACCTCCCCGAAGGGCCCATCCCGCGAAGCGGGTTCGTGCATGGGTCGAAAGCAGCCCCGCGCGGTGGGTACCAACCGTCAGATTTTGACCACTAGGTGCCGGCCCTGGCGAAGGCGACGAGATCCGCGGGATCGATGCTCTCCGCATCGGCCCGGAGAAAGATCATCGTCTCGGTCAACCAGGGGGAGGCGAGGCGGTGACGGATCTCGGCCGGGCGGTCGAGATCGTGCCGCCGCAGCACGCCCACGAGCTGTGTGCGGCCGGTTCCGTCGGCCAGGAGGATGATATCCTGCGCCGTACGGACGATCTTCAGGTGGAACCCCTCGGATTCGTTCACGAAGTCCATGACGTTCCCGTCGACCGGATCCTCATCCCCGAGCGATGCGACATATCGGGCGACGAAAAGGACGATTTCCGGCCCGGACATCGTCCTGGTGTGCGACCGGCCACGCGCGGCATAAGGCGACCTCGTCGAATGGACGCGGCGGGCGGGTGAGAGCCCCGGAGTCTCGATCTCACAGAGGAAGTCGCCCCAGGGGCGGACAAGCTCCTTGACGATCAGGTTCCAGTGGCCGTCGCGGGCGAAGCCGATCGCATTGCCGCATTCGCCCTCGAAAAGCATGAGGACGGGCGTGCCCTGGACCAATAATCTGACCACGCGCCGCCCCTCCCCATCGACACGGCGCGTGATGAGCATGCCGTCGCCGAGGCGGTGTTCGCTGTACCGCCTGTCCGGGGCCCTCTTGGCGGCCGGGATGACGATCGCCAAGAGGGTGATGTCGTCGAAGAGTCGGTTGCGTCGCATGGTACGGGCGGTACTGGGCATGGTCGCTCCTGGAACGGGTGAGAGTGTCTTGGTCTGGTTTTCGGCGTCACCGCCGCAGGATGGTTGACCCTCGTCCATCGACCTTTTTCGCCCGCGGAACGCCTTCATCGACGCCGTCACGGTGCCAGGGCCGGCCTAGTGGGGGCTTCGTCCCACGCAGGGTGGCCCGGGAGGCCGGATTACCCCGTCGAATCCGGTTTCTCGGGGGGGAATGCGTCGGGCTTGATCTGTTCCGGCACCGTGTAGTGGGTGCCGTCGTAGGCAAGTCGGCCTGTGTTACGCAGTCGCCGCATCGCCGCCAGCAAAGTGTTGTCACGCTGTTCGCTCACGCGACCGCCGTCCGGTTTCCGCAGCTCTTCCAGAAGCTGCAGCGAGGTCAGCGGACCCGCCTTCCTGACGGCATCGAAAGCCGCAAGGCCGGCACCGCGAAGGGCCCGGGTCTGCGTTGGTGCGACGGAGCGAGTGGAGTTCTTAGCGACCCTCTTCTTCGCCGCGGCAGCTTTCTTCACGGGCGACTTGACCGTCTGCATCCGGATGCCCGGCACGGTCTGCAGCCAATCCGCGAAGGGCTTGCGACCCCATTTCGCCCCGTCCATGTGCGCCGCGACGATAAGATCATGGAGCGGTCGTTGAGCCACGTCCCTCCAGAAAGCCTCTGCGTGCTCCCTATCGTTTTCCGTATCATTCATCGCCTTCTCCTCCATCCCGTCATGCGTGACACTGGCGGCAACGTTAGTCTAGCGGCCAGGCGCAAGGCCTTATCGTACGATAAAGTTGTCAACAGCTATCTTCAGGACGTCCAGCAAACGTCATGCCGGCGGCGGACGTTAGCTGGGATGATAGCGCGGGTCGCGATCTTCGGCCACCGCTTCGCTGTTTCGGAACGGCCCCCGCTCTGCGACTGGCACGAAGCCCAGGTCGTTGGGGGCGGGCCGGTCGTTCCAGGGTCGCTTGCCAGGTATGCCCAACGACCTGGCCTTCCCCGCATCTCAGCCGCCGTCCTGCTTTGAGCTGCCGGAAGCGCCGTCTTGACCGGCGCCCCCCTGCCTGAATCCATGGCGCGACCCATGGAAACGGAGAGTACGAATGTTTCGGCCGCCCTCGATCTTCCACGCTGGACGCAAGTTGTCCGAACTTCGGCGTCACCTCGAAACCGCCGGCCATCCCATCTCGATGGAGGCCGCGCGGTCGGTCATGGCGCAAGCGTGGGGATGGATGTCGTGGGCGGAACTGACAGCCGCACTGGAGACCCCGGGCGAGCCTTCAAAATTCGACGAGGACCTGATCGGGCCCGTAGCCCGTCGGGGAGTGATGAACAGGCATAACCTGCGCGTGTACGGGAGACGATGCTCGACTGCCGCCCTTGCTGTGCGTCGCGAGCTTGGTCTGCCGTCCGAGATGGCCCTGTCGCTCTGCGCCATCGTGCGATTCACGGGGCGGCACGAGCCCGATCCCGAGGCGCAGGAAAGGGCGCTTTCCGTCTGCCGGAAGCGGAACCTTCCCGCGAAGGCAGACGGGTCGTCCTATTTGGAGGTTTGGCGTACGCCCGAGCAATTCCGCGAGGATTATCGGCTCGGTTGCCAGCCGCCGTCGCCGGAGTGGCAGGGCTTCCTGAACGATATCGTCGCCCATCGGGACAAGCGTCCGACACTGCCCCCGCATCGACCGCGGTGACGCGTTCGCAGGCCTGAGATTTGGCCGCCATGAAGCGCCATGTTGCTCAATCCCGGATAACGCCGAGAATTTGATCAAGACCCTATGGGGATCGGCGATTGTTGGTCAATTTTCTTTCGACTCATTATTGATAACCCTTCCAGCGCATCTGCAACAGTATTGCTCCGCGGTCGGTTATCACGTGATGGCCCCGCCTGAGCGGTGTGCGCAGCGAAAGGATCGATGCGGCCGGCTATCACATGGCCGCGCTCAAGCGTATGCAGTGACAGCTCCATGTTTCTTCGACCGAGATGAAAGAGAAAATTTTTGGGCGGATTATCGCAGATGGCTCATAAGCAGAGGCTTGGGGGCCACCTCAGAGCAATCTCCCAAATGTTTTCCCTCTACGATATCCATCTGAGGACGTTGATCTATTTCAAACGTCACAAAGTTTGAGCCCCCCACTCGTGGCGCTTAAGATCAAGGTCGTACCTCCAACATTTGTTGTGCGAACGCTGTCCGTACGTCAAAACCGGCGGTTGTCATACGTCGCTCCAAGCGGCGGGCATACGCGCGAAGGAGCATCTAAAGGGGGGGCGATAGTCCGGCATGGGCGCGCTCGGATATAGCCCAAGGTTCAACTTCCCCCCGGACCGGAGGTCCGGCCGTCCGGGCCGCAGCGTGAAGCGTGCTCTCACCGGATTCAGCACTAGCAAGGTGATGAAGAACTCGGCCATCGGCAGGGGATGAAGGGAATTTCGTCCCCGCCAAGGATGCGGGATCCGCCTTGAAGCGAGCCGTTGGCCTGAGGCTCGGCCGATCCGGAGCCGCAGACCGCATTCCCCCTCGTCGTTGCCGTTCCGGTCGAACGCGATTGCGGCGCGACCACGCCCGCTGTCGGCGCCGCCAGCGAAAGCCCCGGTGAACACATGAACGGGAACGCACCGCGACCGTGCTCGAATAGGATGAATGCCGGCGCGACCCTGTCAGCATAGGCGTGCTCGTAGCCGGGCAGCACGATGAGCCACCACCCGCCCAGGACGTTCACGCCAGAGCCCCGACCAGCTATTGCAGGCGGACCTACGTCGCGGCCGTCAAGCTCGCGAAGGCCTACCCGGATCGCGCGTTCACGACCGGCCTCACGACCTGGTGGCCGACGACCGCCTCCGAGATCATGCCTCAGTTCAACGGGGAGATGATGGAGTGCATCAACGCCAAGATGTCGTCCGCATGGCCTTGCTATGGACCAACCCGATACGAGTACGAGGCGCAGGACGACGTCTCCTGTGTCGGTTCTCCCGCACCGTCGTAGACGCTCAGATCTCTGCCCGTACTACCTTGCCCGACGACCAGCAGATATTTCACCGCCGACCGACCGCACAGCGTGTTGCCCCGAAGAAGCATCGGATCGGCCGGCTTCAGCACCTTGAATAACTGGCCGTCGATCCCGTCGTCGGTGGCCGCCTTGATCGCGAGCGATTGGCCGTTCTGGAACGTGATATTGTTTTTCGTGAAAGTAACCTTTCCGGTAACCGAAATCGACGTCTTGCTTACCGGCCGCCAAGTCTCGGCACAAACAGCCGTCGGAACCGTCATGCCGAAGATCGCGGCTAGGACCACTCGCATAGGACACCCGGTTGAATGTTTCGACCACCGCTGATGTAATGCAAATCTGCGTCGAAGTATTTCCGTCATAGTCGGAATCAATACCTAAATCATTAATATTTGATCGCGTCTCGTGTGCACTAAGGATAATCCGATGATCGCCAAATTATCACTCGTTGTTGTATTCTGTAATTCCATGATTTTCGGCCCGGCATACGCAGCATCGCAGGTTAAGGTGGAGTGCTGGAAGCGTTTGAGCGACGGCGATGTTCACGCGGAGACAAGTAAATACCCACAATTCAGCTCGGGCTTCAAGGTAATGAGCTTCAAATCAAACCGAAAGGATGCCGAGTGGAGCTTCGGCACCTGTGTCTTGGCGCCAAGAAAATAGCGCCGGACAGAGGCCACGGTCGATCCGGATTTTCCGGGTGGGTCCTTCCGACCGGGCTGCATCGCCTGTGGCGACGGAGCCGGCAAGGAAGCGATTCCCGCCCATTCGGGTAATCATCCCTCGCGCGATCCACGAGACGGCGATCTCCTCGACCACCGCGCCGTCGCGGATAGCCACCGACCGCGCGTTTTCCGCCTGCGGCCCGATGGACGGTTCGAATAGGGGCAGGCTGTCTTGACCTCTGTCGACCGTTCCCGTCGACTGAACCCCCGCCGGTTGTTCGCGGCCGGCCTCGGGAAGCGTTGCGGTGGCAGAGGTCGTCAGGTGAAGATCAAGACATTCACGGTCGAAGGCCCTCTACCGTCTGAGATCCCCGCATTGAAGGAGATCGAGGCAGCGTTCCCAAGCAATTGGATGGGGTTCGCCAACGTCGTGGTACGACACCCCACCAAACCCCGTTATGAGCGTGAGATCGACCTGATACTCGTCACGTCCGACCGTATCGTCATGGTCGACCTGAAGCACTGGCGGGGACGATTGGAGCTCGTCGACGGATACTGGCATCAGGACGGCGAACGCAGGGAAACCTCGCCCGTCGAGAAGATGCGGGGAAATACCATCCTGCTCAGACAGGTGTTCGAAGCCGAATCTTTCAGGCTCGGCCGCCCCTACGTGGACGGTTTGGTCGTCCTCACTCATCCCAAGTGCGACACCACCGGACTGGCCCAGGATGCGGCGGCCGTGCTGCGGATCGACGAATTCCTAAAGTTCAAGGATCCGAGGCGTTACGCCGCCCACTTCACGAACCGGACCTTCCATTCTGGAAACGACCTCACGGATGCGCGGAACAAGGGACACGTGCTCCGCTTCTTCTCGCCCGGCCGGGTCTTCGAGCCACGGAAGACGCGCTTCGCTGGCTACGAGGTCGTCGATCCGAACCCCGAGTTCTGGACCGGCCTCTTCGCCGAGTATCAGGCTCGCGATGTCGATAGCCCCATGGCGGCCGGGCTGTTGAGGGTCTGGGACTTCACCAAGGACGACGAGCTCCGGCTAGGGACCGAGCGAAAGGACCTGCTCACACGAGAAAAGTCGGTCATCGACCACATGATCGATCGCAATCCAGAGTTGGCGGCCCTCGCGCTGCGCCCGCGGGCCGGCGACCCGGACCTCGGAGCGAGACATTGGGAACTGTTTGATCGCGACCGCCACCTCACGAGGCTTTCACGGGCCGTCGCCGGTCGTACGCAGATCGACGACGGGGCCAGGCTTGAGCTGATGAAGGTTCTTTCGTCGCATGTCGGAGGTCTCCACCGGGCACAGGTGGCACACAGGGATCTCGGACTGCACTCCGTTTGGGTGGATCCGGCCCGGGCGCGGGTCACGTTGTCGGGCTTCGGCGCGGCCTGGTTCCCCGAACGCCGAACCATAGGCCTCTTGCGGATCAAGCTGCTCGGGGCCGGGCTGACGTTGCCGGAAGACACCGGCGTCGTTGAACAGGGCACCGCCTACCATCAGGATGTCTTCCTCATGGGGCTGGCGGCCTGGCGCCTGCTGGGGGGCGAGCCACCGCCGGTCGAGGACAGGGTGCCCGACTGGGCGGCGTTGGACGACGCCGCGAAGGCCATCGTGTCGGAGCCGCTCCGCGACTGGTTCGACCGGTGCCTGGACTGGGAGCCCGCGAGGCGTTTCCCGGACGGGGTCGCGGCCCACGACGCGCTTATGGCGGCCTTGGATCTGGACGGCGCCGGGCTCGGGGCGATCGACCTTTCCTCCTATGAGAAGGACGTCGACCCGGTGGTGGACTACCCCGTGCTCTCGATGATCCAGAAGACGCGATGCCGCATCTACACGACGTCGGTCGGCGGTGAGACGCTGCTGGTCAAGAATTGGACAGAGAGATCCCTGGGCGAGAAGGCGCGGAATGCCGCAAGGCTGATCGAGTTCTTCGCCAGGGCGGAACGGATGCGCGGTTCCGGGACCGGGCGTCTTCCGCGTGTGCGGATGGCCTGCCTCAGCCAGGACGGGCTCTTCCTCCTTCAGGATTATCTCGTCGGGGACCCGTTGGAGGGCCTCGATGTCTCCGGCTGGTCCACGGAGGAGTTCAATCGATTCTCGCTCCTCCTCATCGACGCCGTGACCGAGGCGCACGAACTCGGCGTGCCGCACGGCGACCTCGCGCCGGGTAACATCCTCGTCGCGCTGGAGGCGGGACCAGAACCGCGGATCGTGGACTTCCTGGACTTCAGCACGGAAGCGGCCGGGGAGCGTACGACATTGGCCTACGTACCCGCCGAGGGAGGGACGGACCCGTTTGCGCGGGACAGATACGCCGCGGCGGCGATCGTGACGGAGATCGCTGCCAAGGTTCTCGCTATCGAGGGGACGAGCCTCGCCACGCTGTCCAAGGCCGTCGACGCTTGCGCTGATCCCGAAGCTCCGTGGACCACGTTGCGGCCGTTGGCCGATGCCCTATCCGATCTCGCCAGGGAACGGGCCTCCGACAGCTACGCGCTGATCATCGGTTTCCCACGCTGCGCCGAGCCGGGCACGATGCTTGCCGACGACGGGAAATACCATGTCGTTCCGAGCTCGGAACCGGATGCGATCAACCTGGTCGGCTTCGACCGCCAACTTGTTCTGGCCTTCGACCGGGCGACCCGCTTGATCACATCCGTCCGGCTCAGTGAGGCCACCACGCAGACTTCGGGATGGGCGAACCGTAACAAGGTGGTCAGCATCCCGGGATCGGTGACGTTGTTCGCATCGGCACGTATCTCGGTCGACGGCATCGAAGCGCTCCTCGCCGAGGACGGTATTGCCGAATGGGCAGGGAACGCGGTCTTAGCACCCCCCGACCCGCCGCCGGCCGAGCCGCCCAGGGTCTCGCCGCCCCGCCAGACGCGTTTCCCGACCGCGCGCTTCTGGCTGGAACAGATCCGGGCGGAAGAAAGCTTGAGGCCGAGCATGACGCTTCTGGACGAGGTCGTGTCCGACCTGTCGAGCGGCGTGGCACGGGCGCCGCATGACAGCGATGCCGCGCTCGAAGGGGTCGAGGAGGGTGACGCCGTCTACTTCAACGGCTCCCGCATCGGTACGGTCGCAGCGGATCTCACTGTGGCCGGCAGCCTCGCGTTCAAGGTATCGGGAGGTTTCCGGCAACTGAAGCTGGGCGATGTCCTCACCATACAACCCACGCAGGACGCCGAGAGCCTGAAGCGTCGCTCACGCGCGGTGCGGCGTATCCTTGAGGGGCGGACGCCGATCCGGGACTTGGTTGGCTACTTCGACCCCGGCTCGAAAGCGGAGCCCGCCGACGTGGGTGAGCCCATCGAGGATGGGGTCCTCGACCGTTACGGACTCAACCCCGATCAGGTGAAAGCCTTCCATCTGCTTTGGGGGAAAGGACCCGTCGGCCTGCTCCAAGGCCCTCCCGGGACGGGAAAGACCAAGTTCATCGCGGCCTTCGCCCACTATGCCCTGACCGAGGGCGGATGTCGCAACGTGTTGTTGGTTTCGCAGTCGCACGAAGCCGTGAACACCGCCGCTGAGCGCATCCAGTCGCTCATGGAGGATACGGAAGGGGGGCTGGACCTCCTTCGGGTCGCAAAGGATCCCGACAAGATCTCGAACCCGTTGCGGCGCTCGCACGTGGGTGCGGTGCACGACCTGTACGTCGCCCGGTTCGAGGCCGAGGCGAAGGAGCGTCTGTGCATGATCGCCAGGGGTCTCGGCTTGGTTCGCCCTTTCGCGGAGGACTTCTTCGAGGCGTACGAGGGTCCCGTCGAGATCGCCCGTCAACTCGCCCGACTTCGCGAGATCGAGTACGACGCAGGGGACGAGGACGCCAGTTCCCTCCTGCACCGAATCGAGGGTCTCGAAGAGGCGCTGGCGGCCCAGATGCTAAGGTTCGAGATCGAGGCCGACGTCGACGACGATCCGGGTGAGGTCGAACGTGCGACGGTCAAAGCCCTCTGTGTCCGCCATGATGTCCGCGACCTGAGCGCCGTCGGACGCCTGCGCGCGGTGCGTGAGACCGGACGGGAGTGGCTGCGGACCCTTCGTACCAAAAGCAGGACCCTTGAAGAGTTCCTAGCCGGCAGCCGCCGGCTCGTATGCGGCACCTGCGTCGGCGTCGGCGATACCAAGCTGCGGATCACCGAGAAGACCTTCGACCTCGTGATCGTCGACGAGGCAGCCCGAGCCACGTCCAGCGAACTGGCTGTCGCGATGCAATCGGCCCACCGCGTCCTACTCGTCGGCGACCATCGGCAACTGCCGCCGAACCTGGACAGGGAGATCGTGAAGCGCTTGGCGGTACAAACCGGGATCACCGACGAACCCGAACTTCTCAGGAGCGATTTCGAGCGCGCCTTCGGGTCAAGATACGGGCAACTGGTCGGCGCGACCCTGCAGCGCCAGTACAGGATGGCGCCGGAAATCGGCAAGCTGGTCTCCGACGTCTTCTATCCGGACGTCGGCCTGATCACGCAGCGCGGCCCGCCCGAGCCGCATTATGACGGCCTGCCCGCCCCGTTCGACAGGCAATTCGCCTGGGTGGACAGCGGCGGGACCCTCGGGGAAACGAAGAAGGGCTACGGATTCAGCAATCTCGGCGAGGCCCATCTGATCGTCAGGGCGCTGGAGCGCCTTTCCGTCGAGGCGGAATTCCTGGAAAAGGCAAAGGTCGACCTGGACGAGGACGAGCCGCTCGTCGGCGTGATCTGCATGTATGCCCACCAGCGCGACCTCGTCAAAGACATCCTGGCGACTTCGTCCGTCCCGCGGGAGTTACGCTCGCTCGTCAAGGTCGAGACGGTCGATAGCTACCAGGGTAAGGAGAACCGTATCGTCATCGTGTCTTTGGTGAGGAGCAATGACAAAGGACGGATCGGCTTCCTCGATCGGGAGAACCGCATCAACGTCGCCTTGTCCCGCGCAATGGACCGCCTGGTCGTGGTGGGCGCGGCGGAGTTGTTCAGGTCCTCCGCGGGGAAACTGCCCGACGTGTTGACGCACATGGAGGCAGCCGGTCGCTTGATCCGGTCCGCGGCGCAGATGGAGGCGGCATGACGTCCGATCGCCCACGCCTGGCGCTCGTTCCCGAAGATGCGGTGATTGCGGTTGACAGGCTCACGTTCCTCGTCCCCGCCCGCCGGTTTCAAGTCGAGGGGACCCTGCTGCGGAGCGGCTACGTCAGCCTTGCCACCGAGTTCGCCCTGAGGCTGCTTCGCGATGCCGAGGTTTTGAGCCCCGGCGAGCTCGGCGCGTTCCTCGGCTTCTCGGACGGGGAGACCCGCACGCTCGTGCAGGAGCTGCTCCTCGACGGTTACCTCGACGTTGACGGCGATCGGATCCGGCTCGCCCAGAAGGGTGAGCGCGCCTTCGACCCGGCGAGCGGTGAACTCAAGCTGCTCGAAATCGAACCGTTTTCAGACACGGTGACGCTTGACCTCCTCAGCTTCGCGCCCGTCGAGGTTCCCGGGACGGTCAGGTTGCCGTGGCTGGTCGAGCTCGAACTACCGGATAAGGACCGGGCCGCGGCTGCCAGCAGGGAGGGAACGCGAGGCTTTAGGGCCAACTTCGGCGAGTGGCGGGACGGGAAGTACCGTGGCGAGAGGGCGTCGGGCATGCGCTTGCATACCCTGAGCGGGGATGTGGTGCCGCTGGCACGGTCGAGCGTGCCGATAACCATCCCGATGACATACGCTCCATCCCAGAGCGATGGAATCGACGCCGATTTCTCAGCCTTGCGCGACCGTGGTCGGCGGGACGCGCGCAAGGAGCTCGTCGAGGCTTTGAGCGACGCCATCAAGCGGATCGTCGCGCCCGGCGACCACGCCGAGGGTGCCGCAACCACGGCGCGTTGGGATGGTGGCGTGCTGGTAGGCTCCGCCGGGTCACCGACCGTGTCACCGCTACTCTGGTTGCAGATCGCGTCGCGTACCCCGCCGGCGGCGCTTCCCGACATGCTAGCGCCTTCCGTCCGTCTGGCGGGATCGGCCATTTCGCCCGGCGTCCTATCGGTCCTCTCCCACTTCCTCGACGGCGTCGCCGGCCCGGGGTCGGAGGATGTACCCGTCCTCTGGGTCCCGGCGGCGCATCCGGCCTGGGGGGCGAGCGGCGACCTCCTCGATGTGACCAGACGGATCAAGTCCGGTCTATCGCCGAAGGCCGGGATCGTGCTGCTACCGCGGTCGGACAATGATGACAGGTCGAAACGCAATCTCGTCCGCGCCTATGGCGGAGGGCGTGATGGGAAGCAGACGCCTTTGTTCGACGCCTGCGTCGTCATTCCTCCCCATTCACTTCCACTGTCGCTCGAAGTCATCCTTCAGCCTGGGTTTTGGGCGGTCGTCCTACTGCACGTCCCGTCGAAGGACGGCTTCCCCGTGCCGATGGGATACGCGACCCGGAACGTCGGGATCGTGGACGCGGTCGCATCGTTGCTCGGCGAGGTCGTAACGAAGCTGCACGAGCCGTCGGTGGCTTGGTCCGCACGGGATACGAGAGCCGACGCAGTTCTCGATGGGCTTGAACGCCATCTCACCGGCTGACCTGAGAAGCCGGTGATGCGAGGTTGGCCAGCATCACGACCTTCCCCTCCCTGGTCCGGGCCCCGACCGGAAATTTCGACGCTCGACATCTCGATATCGCGCTGTCCACAAGCGTTATTCGAGCGATTGTAGTTACGGATCATGCGTTTGCCGAACGCCCATCCACAGGTCGCGCGGTGCGTTGACTCAGCGAGGCATCAGAACAAAGTAAGAACACGGCCCGTGTGGAAGAGGATCAGGTCATGCCGGAGGCCGCGAACGGACGCGACGACCGGCTCGTCGACCTGCGCCGGCAGCTCGAAGGCCTCGTCCGCAACCACGTCCGGCATCGGCCTGCCCTCGCCTTCGGCGTGCCCGATCTCGACGCCCACCTGCCCACAGGCGGCCTGCGTTGCGGCGCGCTCCACGAGGTCAGCGAGGCCGGCGCGGCCGCGGAGTACGGGGCGCTCGCCGCCTTGTTCACGGCGGGGATCCTCGCCCGACTGCCCGGTCCGGTGCTGTGGTGCCTGCGCGGGCGCGACCTGTTCGCCCCGGCGCTCGTCGGCGTCGGGTTGATGCCGGGCCGCGTCGTGTTCGCTGAGACGTGGAACGACGCCGAGGTCCTGCCGGCGATGGAGGAGGGCCTGCGCACACAGGGGCTGGCCGCCGTCGTCGGCGAGGTCTCCCGCCTCGGCCTCACCGCCTCGCGCCGCCTGCAACTCGCCGCCGAGCGCACCGGCGTCGTGGCGCTCGTCATCCGGCGGTGGCGCACAGGCGCGGATCGCGAGGCCGGCGAAAGCGAGCCCACCGTGGCGCTGACCCGCTGGCGTGTGTCTCCGCAGCCCGGCGCCGGGCCGCCGCCGCACGGCCTGCCCCGGGCCCGTTGGCTCGTCGAACTCACCCGCGCCCGTGGTGCGGACGCCCCCCGCTCCTGGATCCTGGACGCGCCTGATGCGACGGGTCGTCTCCGTCTACCTGCCGACTTGGTCGACCGACCTGTGGCGGCGCCGGAACGCGTCCCGCGCGCCCGCGTGGGATAGCCCGCTCGTGGTCGCCGCGAGCGACGGCCCGCGGCGCGTACTCGTGGCCGTGGACCGTGCGGCACGGCGCCTCGGCCTGCGACCCGGCATGGCCGTCGCGCACGCGCAGGCTGCCATCCTCGACCTCACCGTGGTCGAGGCCGACCCGGAGGCCGCGGCCGCTGCGCTTCAAGGGCTCGGGGCCTGGTGCCTGCGCCGGTTTCCCCCCCTCGTCGCCCTCGACGTTCCGGACGGCCTCTGGATCGAGGTCGCCGGCGCCGCGCACTTGTTCCAAGGTGAGGCGAGACTGATCGATGATCTCGTCACCGGCTTGGCGCAAAGGGCGCTCTCCGCACGAGCCGCCGTCGCCGACACGCCGGGCGCGGCATGGGCGGTGGCGCGCTTCGCACCGCGCGAGCCCGTGGTCGGACCAGGGTGCCAGGCCGCCGCCATCGCCGAGTTGCCGGTGCGCAGCCTCCGGCTCTCCCGCGACACCATCGCCGGGCTGGTGCAGCTCGGGATCGAGCGCGTGGGCCAGCTCGCGGCCAAGCCCCGTGCGCCCTTGCGCCTGCGCTTCGGCGAGGAGGCGGTGCTGCGCCTCGACCAGGCGTTCGGCCACGCGCCGGAGCCGCTGGTCCACCTCGCACTGCCAGAGGTGCCGAGCGTCCAGATGGCGTTCGCAGAGCCGATCAGCGCCCCCGAGACCCTGGCTCGCGTGACGGAGCGTCTCCTGACCGATCTCTGCTCGGTGCTGGAGCGGCAAGGGGTCGGGGTGCGTCGCCTCGACCTGCTGTTCCGTCGGGTCGACGGGGTGAGCCAGGGGGTGCGGGTCGCGACCGCGCAGCCGACACGGGCCGTGCGCCACATCCTGCGCCTTTTCGTCGAGCGGCTGGCGCTGGTCGACCCCGGCTTCGGCATCGACGAGGCGGTGCTCGCCGCTTCGCGGGTGGAATGGTTCGACGCGACGCAAGCCGGCTTGGGCGACCGGTCGGGCGAGGTCGCGGACGCCGACCTCGCCGAGCTCGTGGACCGCCTGACGGTCCGGCTCGGGGCGCGGCGGGTGTTCCGCATCGCTCCCGTCGCCAGCGGATTGCCGGAACGGTCCGTGCGTCGCGTCGACCCCCTCGCGGCGGTGCCCGACGCAGACTGGCCCTCCGGCCTGCCGCGGCCCGTCCGACTGCTCCGGCCGCCGGAATCGGTGACGGTCGTCACGCTTGCGCCCGACCACCCGCCGGCGCTGTTCGTCTGGCGCCGCGCCCGTCTCCGCGTCGCCCGCGCCGACGGTCCGGAGCGGATCCACGGCGAGTGGTGGGTCTCCGACGCGGAGTGGGGGCTCGTGCGGGATTACTACCGCGTCGAGACGCAGGGCGGCGACCGGTTCTGGCTGTTCCGGGACGCCCCGGCGGCCGAGGGCGGACGCTGGTGGCTGCACGGCGTCGGCGAAGCCTGATGGCCTACGTCGAGCTCCAGGCCACGACGCACTATTCGTTCTTGCGCGGCGCCTCTTCGCCTCGGGACCTGTTCGCGACCGCCGCCCTCCTCGGGCACCAGGCGCTCGGGATCGCCGACCGCAACTCGCTCGCCGGCATCGTCCAGGCCCATGACGCCGCCAAGGCCACGGGCCTGCGGCTGGTGGTCGGCTGCCGGCTCGACCTGACGGAGCCCGGCGGCCCCTCGCTCCTGGTCTATCCGATCGACCGGGCCGCCTACGGACGCCTCTGCCGCCTACTCACCCTCGGCAAGGGCCGGGCCGAGAAGGGCGGCTGCCGGCTGCATTGGGACGATGTCGGGGCGTGGGCGGACGGGCTCGTTGCGGTGCTTCTCACCGACCGGCCCGATGCGGCGCTCGCCGACGACCTCGCGCGGCTGAAGGCGCTCTTCGGCGACCGGGCCTACTGCGCCCTGACCCGCCGCTACCGGCCCGACGACGCCCTGCGCCTGGAGGCTGTCGCCGCGATGGCGCGGGACGCCCGGGTGTCGACCATGGCGACCGGCGACGTGCTCTATCACGTGCCCGACCGGCGGGTGCTGCAGGACGTGGTCACGGCGATCCGGCTCCGGACGACGGTCGATCGGCTCGGGCATGCCCGCGAGCGCCATGCCGGGCGCCACCTCGTCGCCCCGCCCGAGGCCGAGCGCCTGATGCAGCGCCATCCCGACGCGGTCGCGCGCACCGGCGAGATCCTCCACCGGTGCCGGTTCTCCCTCGACGAGCTGACCTACAGCTACCCGACCGAGGCCGCCGAGGACGGCACCCCGGCGCAGGACCGCCTTGAGGCGCTGACCTGGGCGGGCGCCGCCGATCGATACCCGGACGGGCTCCCCGACAGGGTCGCAGCGCAGATCCGGCACGAGCTGACCCTGATCGAGCGGCTCGCCTACGCGGCCTACTTCCTCACGGTGGAGAGCATCGTGCGGTTCGCCCGCACCCGGGGCATCCTATGCCAGGGCCGGGGCTCGGCCGCGAACTCCGCCGTGTGCTTCGTCCTCGGCATCACCTCAATCGACCCGGTGCGGCAGGGCTTGCTGTTCGAACGGTTCATCTCGGAGAACCGCGGCGACCCGCCGGACATCGACGTCGACTTCGAGCACGAGCGCCGGGAAGAGGTGATCCAGTGGGTCTACGAGACCTATGGCCGCCATCGCGCCGCGCTCTGCGCCACCGTCATCCGCTACGGCACGCGCGGCGCCGTGCGCGAGGTCGGCAAGGCGCTCGGCGTGCCCGAGGACGTCACCGGCGCGCTCGCCGGCCTCGTCTGGGGAATGTCGAGGGACGGCGTCGGCGATCGGGAGGTGGCGAGCCTCAACCTCAACCCCGACGACCGGCGCCTGCGGATGACGCTCGACCCGGCGCGACAGCTCATCGACACGCCGCGCCACCTCGGCCTGCATCCCGGCGGCTTCGTGCTGACCCTGCACCGCCTCGACGAGCTCTGCCCGGTGATGCCGGCGACGATGGCCGACCGGCAGACCATCGAATGGGACAAGATCGACATCGAGACCCTGAAATTCATGAAGGTTGACGTGCTCGGCCTCGGGATGCTCGGCTGCCTGCGCCGGGCCTTCGACCTGCTGGCCGTCCATCGCCCCGGTGCCCCGACCGAGTTGGCGACGATTCCCGCCGAGGATCCCGCCACCTACGCGATGATCCGGCGTGCCGACACGGTCGGCACGTTCCAGATCGAGAGCCGGGCGCAGATGGCGATGCTGCCGCGGATGAAGCCGACCACCTTCTACGATCTCGTCATCCAGGTCGCGATAGTCCGGCCCGGCCCGATCCAGGGCGACATGGTCCACCCCTACCTGCGCCGACGCGAGGGCCGGGAGCGGGTGACCTACCCGACCGAGGCGCTGCGCCGGGTGCTGGAGAAGACGCTTGGCGTGCCGCTCTTCCAGGAACAGGCGATGCAGGTCGCCATCGTGGCGGCCGGGTTCACGCCGGACGAGGCCGACCGGCTGCGCCGGGCGATGGCGACCTTCAAGTCCACCGCCGGCGTGTCCCAGTTCCGGGACAAGCTCGTGCAGGGCATGGTCGGCAACGGTTACGACCCTGAGTTCGCCGAGCGCACCTTCAGGCAGCTCGAAGGGTTCGGTTTCTACGGCTTCCCGGAAAGCCACGCCGCCTCGTTCGCCCTGATCGCCTACGCCTCGTCCTGGCTGAAGTGCCGGCATCCCGACGTGTTCTGCTGCGCGCTCCTGAACGCGCAGCCGATGGGGTTCTACGCTCCTGCGCAGCTCGTGCGGGACGCACAGGCACACGGCGTCGAGATCCGGCCGGTCGACGTCGACGCCTCGGTCCGGGATTGCACCCTGGAGCCGGCGGGCGGGCGCTGGCTTGCGGTGCGCGAGGGCTTTCGCATGGTCCGTGGCCTGCCTGAGCGTGACGTCGCGCTGCTGGTCGCGGTGCGGCCGGCCTCCGGCTACGCCTCGGTCGAGGATCTCTGGCGCCGCGCCGGCATATCGGCGAGGGGCTTGCGGGCGTTGGCCGGGGCCGACGCCTTCCTGTCGCTGGGCCTCGACCGCCGCGCAGCGCTCTGGGCCATCCGCGGCCTAGCCGACCGGCCGCTCGACCTGTTCGCGGCGGCCGACGCGCGCGAGGGGCAACCGCGACCCGAGCGCGTCGAGCCGGGGGTCGACCTGGTGCCGATGAGCGCGGGACGGGAGGTGGTGGAGGACTACCACGCCACCGGCCTGAGCCTGCGCGCGCACCCGCTCGCCTTCGTCCGGAGCGACCTCGCGGCCCAAGGCTACCGGCAGTGTCGGGTGCTCGACGACGCGCCCAGCGGGCGGGCGCTGGTGTTGGCCGGCCTAGTGCTGATGCGTCAGAAGCCCGGCTCGGCCAACGGCACGATGTTCGTCACCCTGGCGGACGAGACCGGGATCGCCAACCTCATCGTCTGGCCGCCCGTGTTCGAACGCCACCGGCGGCTGATCCTGACCGCCGGCATGATGGGTGTGCGCGGCCGCGTGCAAAGGCAGGGTCTCGTCGTTCACGTCCTCGTGGATAGCCTCGTCGACCTGACCGCGCTGCTGCGTCGGGTCGGCGATCGGACGGGGCGTGAGGCCGCGTTCCCGTTGCCGCACGGCCGCGGCGACGAGGCGCGGAGCGGCGGACGGGACCAGCGCGAGCCGAGCGCATCCGGCGGGGCGACGGGTGCCGTCACCCCACCCGCTGCCCCTGCCATCGCTCAGGAGATCAGGGTCGCGACGCGAAATTTCCGCTAGCCCGACGATCCGAGCCCCGTTGGACCAGCCTCACTTCCGGCACGGCCACGCGGTGCCAACGCCTGGAACACGACCGCGGCGTGGGGAAGCGGCCGGCTCTCAGGGCGGCCGTCGATGAAGCGGGCGACGATGTCGAGCGCCTGGTCGCCGGTCGCTGTCGGCGGGTCGCGGATCAACAGGATCCTGGTGTGCTCCGACATCGAGCCGCCCCCGTCCCGCAGAACCTGCAAGCGGGCGCCGTCGATCACTCCGCGGACGAAGCTCGGGCACATGCGACAGCTTCAAAGCCTTCCTTTCCCGGCAATGATTACGATTTCCCGCGCCTAACCTGCTCATTGGAAGACCCGATAACCATAACGGAAAGCATCTGCTATGCATTGAAATACTATTTTACGTGAAAATTTTATCTCGAAGGATATTGATTTACAGTCGTGAGATGTGCGGTTTCGAGTTTTTGTCGTGTAACTCGCAAGCATCGAGGTCACTGTATCGATCATGTGATCAGGAGGGAACAGCTCCGGAAACGTTGCCGGCCGTAATCCTTCCTGATATAATTCGTTCCTTAGCATCAGATCGTGGACCGAGCCGGAGCCCCTGCGGGCTTTCGCGGCATGTCATGCCTGCGCGCAAACCCCCGCCGCCCGAGCCCTGGCTACATCGAAACAGAAAGGATTGCTCTGCCTATGGGGATCAGACGCTTTCGACGTGGGCCGTCCGGGCCGGACGCGTCCCTGACCGTGATGGATGCGCTGCTCGAAGGATTGGTCGCAATGGCGGCGGAGAGAGCCCAAGCCCGACACGAGGGGAAACGGATTTGTCCCCGGACCTTGCAGTCCAGGAACGAGGCCTTAGTTCCCCCCGACGAGCACGGAGCGACAGCGGGGACGCCGACGTCCCATCGTCGACGCGCAAGGAGGGACCGCGGTCATGAAGGACGAGGGACAACGCATCATGGGCGTACTTGCGGAACGGTATCGTGCCCAGCGAAGCCGGCAACTGGCGCGGCACCACGTCGGTCCATCGGGCCGCTGCGGAGCGATCGCGGCCTCGCCGCGCGGTGAGCCCGACCATACGCGAAGCTCTCTCGATGCCGTCGACCTCCGCCCCTTCGCCGAGTGTGTCGGTGGAAGCGGGGTCGCAAATCCTGGGTCCGAGTCTGTCGCGTCGACCCTGTGCCGGACACCGCGTCGCCCGCTCGGAGCCACGCGCTCCGGCCGACCCGTGAAGTCCTGAAGGAGGCGAGGCCATGGCTCAAGACGATCCCAAGCCCGCTCCCCTGCTTCCCGGTGCCGTCGACCTGAGGAACCGGGACGAGACGCGCGTCCTGTCGCCGCTCGACCAGATGGCGCTGCGCGCCAACTTGGACGTGGAGCGACAGGATAAGTTCGCGGCGCCCGACAAGCTGATCGTCGTCGCCCTCTACGCCCGGTACTCTTCCGGAAAGCAGAAGCAGCAAAGCATCGACCGGCAAATCAGCATCGTGACGGCGTACATGCTGTCGCTGGGTTACGCCATCTACGTGCTCTACGCCGACCCCGCTCGCAGCGCGAGGACGACGAAGAACCGTGAAAGTCTCCAGCGATTGCTGGCCGATTGCCGCGCGGGCAAGATCGTGATCATCATGGTCGAGGATTTCGACCGTTGGTCCCGCGAGACGTATGACGCCGTCGAGCTCTGCGAGGAGTTGATGGGGTTGGGCGTCGAGTTCCATAGCGCAGGCGACAGGAAGGTGCTGTCCAAGAAGGAGGTGATCGAGGCCGCGCTCAAGGCCGAGGCCGACCGCGACCGACGAAACCTTATCTTGAGCATGGGCAGGTTTCAGCACGCGGCCGCCGGCGGCGCTCATTCGGGTGAGTTCTTCGGTTACCGCTACGGCGAGGAAAGGGGCTTTCTCGTCGTGTATGGACCGGAGGCGGAGATAATCCTTTTGGTCTTCCAGATGGCGGCGACCGGCGTGTCCTACCGGAAGATCGGCATCGCGATGAAGGCCCGCGGTGCTCCCGGGCCGAGCAAGGATTGTAAATGGACGAAAACGACCGTCGCCAACATGCTCGGTCAGATCGCCTATACGGGCCGTTGGTTCTACCCTTTCACGAGGACCGTCTACGACCGCAAGAGTAACACGCAGAAGCAGGTCCTTCGACATCCGAGCGAGATGTCGAAGGCACACTTCGAGAACCTTCGCATCGTTCCAGACGAACTCTTCTACGCGGTCAATTCACGCCGGCGTCCGCGGGGGTCCACTCCCCGAACTTTCCCGCACTTCCTGGCGGGCAAGGCTTCATGCGATTGCGGGGAGCCCGGCCAGCGGTTCGTGATGTCGCCCCGGCAGATGACCTGCAACCGCTACCAGGAAGGGGACGGGTGTCGGGCGCGCACCCATTCGATCATCACGTCGCACGTCGAGCGGGCCGTCCTGGACGCGATCGGGGCGAAACTACGGTCCTTCATCGACGAGGAGGACTTCGCCGTCGCCGTCGATCGTTCCCTTCGCGAGACGGCAGCCCGGCGCAGGTTGGCGCGCGCCGACGCCATGCGGGAGATCGAGAACGTGCACGCGGAGTTCATGCGCCTTCTCGACGAGGACATCCGAGGCGGTTACCCCCCGAAAATCCTCTCCGAGAAACGCGCCTTGCTCAATGCGCAGCTCAAGGAAGCCGAGGGGAAACTGGATGCGCTGGTCGAATTGCCGGAGGTGCTCGGCGCCGACGAGCGGCTTCGCGCCCTGTCCGATACGCTCGACCACATCATGACGCGCCTGCCCTTCAGGGCGACCACGGCGGGCGAGTCGGAGTTCTCGCTAGCCCTGGCACGGCTCGTGAAACGGGTCGTCGTCCGGCGCGCGCAACAGCCGAAGGGGACCCTGAACCTGCGCATCGAACTGGACTTCTTCGCCTTCCTCCATGACGACGATCGCGCGGCCCCATCGTGCCTCGAAAGCGATGTCGTCGAGGTCGCCATCGAGCATTCGATGGGGCGCCACGCGCGTCTGGGCGACGCCGCCGCCGCCCTCAAGAGCACAGGCGAGCACCGCATCGACGACAGGCGGTGGGAACTGGTCGCCGACCGGCTGCCTGACGTGACGAGCCGCCGCGCGGATTCCCGGCATCTCTCGACGCGCGACGTGGTCGATGCCCTCCTGCTCCGCCTGAGGACCGGCCTGCCGGTCCTGTCCTCCGCTTGCGGAGACTCCATCGAGATGGAACGTGCCATCACCAGGTTCATCTACGCAGCGGGCGACCAGATCCTCCTCGACGCGCTGCAGGGATCGGACCCCGGTTTCGTGGAAAGCCTCGACCTGCGGCCGGTGGTATCCGCCCGCTCCCGGTGGAAGGTGGGAGCCGAGGATTGGCGCGAGCGTCGCGGTGGCGCAGCGCGCCTTCATGCGCTCGACGGACAGACGGCACTCGACGACGCGCAGTGGGCGGCTTCCGCGCCGCTGCTGCACCCCAGCGTCGAGCTGTCCTACAAGAACACGCGTGGGCTCCCCGGCCGCCTGCTTCTGGAGGCCGTCATCCTTGCCTTGCGGACGGGCATGTCGTGGCGGCGGCTGCCGCAGCGTTTCGGCGACGGACGCGTGGTGGAAAACGCCATGCGCCGGCTCGTGTCGAGCGGCAGCTGGGACAGACTGGTCGCGATGTGGCGCGAAAGCTTTCCCGCACTGCTCGATGGGCTCGACGTGGATCGCCTTGCGAAGCGGAAACGCGGCTCGGCCGAATGGCGGGGTCCGACGCCGAAGAGGTCTCGGTACGCACGTCACGGTGGCGTGGCGCCCGCCGAGTTGCGTCCGCCCAGCAAGGAGGGCGGGGCCGTCGGACGCAGCCGGAGGACCTGCTAGGTGGTGCCGCGGCCCCACCGATCACACGCCGTCCTGGCCGGCCCCCGCCTTCACCGGTGGGGACGCTGGCCGGGAAGGAGGGGAACGAACGGGGCGATGTCGCGGGAGGCCGAAGCAAGCGACCGCGCGAAGTCGGCAAGGATCGCCGGAGGCGGTTGCGAGCCGCGCTTCACTTTCTCGGCGAACTGAACCGGCGTGAGCCATGCCTCCGACGACGGGCCCGCTTCCTTCCTTCCCGACCGAGCGGTCGGGTCGTTCGTCAGGCGTACATAAGAGGAGAAGGAATCACACACGTTGAAGGGAAGGCGGGTCACGGCCCGTACGGCGTTGCCGGTGGATCCGCGCCGTCGGGCCACGATCATGGCGCCCGGGGCATCCGCAGACGCCATCAGGAAGTCCTCGCCCGCGAGGGCCTCGTCGAAGGGGCCTGGGGCATACCCCTCATCCATCGCCGTCTTCACGTGGTTCCAACTGGCGTACCCCCACGCCAGAGCGACGATCCGCCGACAATCGTCCTGCGACAGGGGGTGGCCCGCCTCTTCGAACATCCGCTTGGTCAGTGCGACCTTCCTGGCGGCGTAAAGGTGGTCTGGCGGAGTGAACACGGACAAGCCTCCTCGAAGCAGAATCACCACGGATTCATGCCTACAGCTTTCTGTCAAGGCGTTTTGCGCTCTCGGTGGACCGGCGCCGACGCGCTTTCGGTCCCCCCGGCCAGACCGATGCTGGAATGCGTCCGATGTCCGCGGCGCGATCGCTGCGGAATATCGTCGACTTGGGCGTGGCCGGAGGTCGTCAAATCCCGTCGCAGAGGTGTTCTGCAGGGCCCGAGAACACGACCTCAAGCCGAGTCATGTCCTTAGGGGATCGGCCTGAACATTCCCTTCCTTCCTTGATGTGTTATTTCCTGGACATGGGCTGCGCTGCGGCCTATCTCGACAAGGCATGGAGGACACCGCGGATGACAGACGAGGAATTTCGCGATCGAGCTGCGGACGCTGCCGCTCGATCCTTCGGCGACCAGCTCCACAAAGTTTTGAAGACGGTGTTCCTGGCCGGGGCGGAGTGGGAACGCAACGCCATCATTCGCAGGCTTGAAGGAAAGGACGGACGTCCGTCCGAGCCTGATATGGCGCGGCACGAAGCGGCGGCCCAGCCACGAACCACGGATCCCGTCGCACACGCCCCGGACGCATCCGCCGAGCCAAGGCGGCCCCGGACGGTGCTGCGCCGTGCCGGCACGAAGCGGTCCAGCACGGCGGACGACGCTCTTGCGGTCATCGATCGCGCCGGTGACGCCGGAATCACCACCGCGGAAATCCTGGTGAAGCTCCGCGGGGACGCCCCTCATGGTGGACAGAGGGACAACACGGTCTCGAAAGCACTCAGACGGCTACGGCGAGACAAGATGGTCCGCTTCGACGGTTCGCTTTACCGGCGGGCTATCGACTGATCTTCCGGAGTCCGACAATCTTCAAGTGGATTTGGTCATGGTCAGATCATCGGTCGATAATCTTCCCGCCGGACGCAGGATCTTGGCCCTCGTCGAAGAACTTTCGGACGTCACCGGGGTGATCCAGAAACACCGTGGTGTGGAAGTGCGCCGGATCGGTCCAGAGATGGTTCTGAAGAGCCGGCGTTACAGGCATGGCATCGACCGCCACCGGCTGTGGTGGAATGGTAATCTTGTCCTGGACGGGGATGCTGGAGATGACCATATCCGAGTCCGGACCTATGTGCCGGGAGACTGGGTCACGCAGGTCACCTGCCTGGTACTGTCCTGGAAGCACGGTCTGGCCGCACCCGGACAACGGGTGGGGAACGACCGACGCATCGGGCGGCCGGTGTACGGCAGACATGTCCCGATCCACCGAACGGGACGCTCGGTTCGCCGTTTTGCAGCTCTGCGCCTCGCGGCCACCATCGTCGCTCACGGCGAGGGAATGCCGACCGATCCCTCGATCCGTTTCCGCACGCTCGGTGGTTTCGTCGTCGCCGTCTGCATCGTCGGTCCCGTGGCGCTCATGAGCTTCCATACCGAGGACGGCACGTTGGCGCTGACCGTCTCGCTCGATCGCGCCTGGCCGCACAAGGTCGTCGAGATGGACGGTCACGCGGCGTTGCACATCCTGGGACGGCTTTCGGCATGGACCACCACGGATCAGCGGGACGAGGTCATTTTCCGGGCCTTCTGCGAGCGGGCGAGCTGAAGAAGCAAACCCTTCAGGTCGAAATCGGACGCCGGGCTCCCACACCCAGAATTTTTCCTGTTCTCGCGACCGACCTTCAGGTCGCCGATACCCTTCAACCACGGGATTTTACCATGCGTCTGCCGATCCGCATATCGACCTCGCCGCCGAGCTTTTCCCCGACGGCCGACGATGACATGTCCTTCTATTGCGACCTCCGGGAGATCGCGGATCGGGCTTCCTACGCGATGCCCGATAGCTTGCCCGCGGAGATCGCGGAGGCTATATCGCGGCCACTGACCGTCGCCTATTCGGTTCTGGTAAGCGAGGACAGGGAAATCGGGCTGCTCTTCTGCCATGAGGACGAGGAGGAGGGCCTGATGTATTGCGCCTTCGATCCGTTCGGGACCATCACGCGTGAACCGGCGGCCAACGAGGCACTATGGACCATCGCGAACACCACTCGCGACCTGCCCCCCGGACACCGTCTCTCCAGGGTCGCCGGCTAGTTCCTCGATTCGACGGAGGTCGGTCGGATCGCCATCTCAGGGGGGAGGGACGCGGGTATATTGCACGTCGGACAGGAACCCGCCCTCACCGCGTCGAGCACCTCCGATCACGTAGACGTAATCGTTGTAGCGAACCGTGGCGTGGCCCCAGCGGGCCGTCGCGAAAAGATGGCTGTCGAGACCGACGCCTCCCGGTCGGCCGTCTTTCCCGAGGGATACGGTCTGCACCGTGTTCAAGTAATTGCCTTGGCCCGCGTTACCGCCGAGCACAAACGCGGTGATCGGACCCGTGGCGCCCATGACGACCACCGAATGGCCATAGACAGGCAGCGGCAAGGGGCGCGGCGAGGTCGCCCACGGGCCTGGACAACCATCCTCGCCGAGAGGGCTCGTCTGGATATCCCCGAAGACGTCGTCGAGGAGGTCGCCCCAGCCGCCGAGCACGATCAGGACATTGCCCTGCACCGCGGTGCCGGGCGCGGATCGACCGCCCTTCATATGGAAGGGGCAGACGCGCCAGGGCCCGACGGACCCGTCGCCGGAAACCGTCGCGACCTCCACCTCGTCGAAATGGACCGTGTCGGATCCGACTTGGTTGACCCCTCCTATCGCGAGCAGGTGCGCCTGGCCCGAGGGAGCTTTCCACATCTGCAGGCTGAGATTGGACCTGGGGATGTTGAGACGATTGGGGCTCGGGACCCAGGGACCGAGCTTCCCGTCTTCTCGAAGCGCGGCGACGTTCGTATCGCCCAGCGTCCCGGTCGCGGAGTATCCGCCCACGAGGTAGACGCGACCGTCGAAGGCAATCAGGCCGTGGCCGGAGCGTGCGACCGGGATGCGACCGGCGTCGCGCCATCCCGATCCGAGCACCGAACCGTCGTTGCCCAACTCAGCGACCTGCACATCGTCGAGCAAGGTCGGCACGTTCCCCGTGACGAATAAGCCGCCCAGCACGTAGAGGCGATTCCCGGACACGAACGCAGCATGCGAGGTGCGTGGTCCCTCGATCGGAACGGTTGCCGTCCAATCGGCAAGGGTAAGGACCGATTGCTGGCCGTGGACGGACGTCACGACCAGCGACAGGACGGCGCCGGCGGCCAAGGCGGTCAGGCGAAGTACGGACGGCATGCGCGGACCCGTGAAGCGAGCCTTCGGTCGTGGCCGAGGCCATGCATCGGCAGAACAGAGCACGAGGGCAAGCCGAAGCACAACACTTCGCTACCGACGCGCGGTATTCCGCGACCGGGAACTCGCATGCTCGGTCATCAATTTCGATGCGGGATCCAGACAAGGCGCCAATATCGTGGCGTTACCAGCTCGGTGAGCCGATGCGATGAACCGTGGGCGTCGCGGGACGAACCTGTCGGGTCCCGCGCGAAGACCGCGAACGTCCAAGGCACGGTCCCGCCGGCACATGTCCCTGCCCTTGCTCCGGGGTGCCTGAAAACACGCGTTCGGCTTGGCGTGCTTCGGTAGCGTCGCACCCAATGGAATGGTCGCCCTTCCCCACGGCGAGAAACGTCCGCGACGCATTGCCGGCTTCTCGGGCGAACACGCGAGGCCGGGCATCGCTTCGGAGCGATTTCGCATCGGGCCGCGGCGGGAGCTGGTCACGCCCAGGGGGTCAAAGGGGCATCCCGATCAGCGCACGGGAGCGAAGCTCGGACAGGCGGGCCTTCGAAAGACGCACGAGGCGTCGCATCTCGTCCAACCAGCCAAGGTCCCTGGAAGCCTTGTCGTTGAGGCAGAGGGACAGACCGTTTTCGAGTGCAAGCTCGATCTTCCTATAAAGATCCGATGCGTGCATCGCCGCCAACGCGGTCCCCATCCGCATGGGGCGCCGCACCATCAAGGCGAACTCGACGTACCTGATGTCACGATCGTGCAGGTAGAAGATCACCTGCCCGTGCCGGAAGCGGGGTCGCTCGAAGATCGGGAGCGGACGCAGGTCCACGACCGCCTTCACGCCGTTCATCGTCAGGATACGGAGAAGCGGTTCCTCGGTGAGTTCCTTGATGTCTACGAACGCCACCTTGCCGCGGCCCTTGGGAGACCGCCGATCGGCGTCAAGCATCGCCTACGTATGCGACCGGACTCTCCGTCACGTCCGCCTCGCTTCCGAAGATGGACAGGCTCAAATCGGTTCGAGGCAGGATGCGGGGTGAACCGTCGATCCACCTTGGGCTCTCCGGGGCGCGGCGCTGCGTCGGGTTAGGAAGCTATCGCGTACGCCGAAGCTCCGGAAGGCGCGGGCCGCACCATCGCGATGTTGCGCGCCGACCCCCCCCCCCGAAGCTGCCCCGCAAGGAACGATCGATCCGACCATCACCGAGCGATGTCGCCAAGGCTGGCCGCCATCGTCGCCCTCGTCTCGGAAAACGGCTCGCGCCGCGATAGCGCCACTCAAAACAGCCTTTCCGCCCTCTGACGGCGCGAAGGCCGTCCGAGTGCCGTCCGACGAGCCGTTCTCAGAACGACCTAGGCCGCTGTTACGTAGGGGAAATCCACGATCGGCCCAGGTGAGACCTGCCACTTAGAAGGCGGCTGCTCTATCCAGCTGAGCTACGGAGTCAGGGGTGCCGACGACGGTATGAGCCATGGGTCCATCCTGCGGTCAACCCTGGGCGTCACCGGTTCGCAGGTCGCGCCGGGGCGAACGCGCCGTGCTGCGCCGCGGTCGTGTCGCGTCTTGCGCTCGACGCGAGCCCCGATGGTTTGCGTCAGACGCCGCGCGCGGCTTCGACCTTGGCCAGCTCGACGGCGGCGCGCAGCTCGATGTCGGCGATCAGGCCGTCGAGGCGGGGATCGCCGCAGGTCTCGGCGCGCTCGGAGAGGCGCCCGGCGATGACCAGCAGCTCGTGGGTGGCGACGCGGCCGGACAGGAGGGAGGCCTTCAGCCGGTCGAGCCCGTCGAGCAGGTCGTGACCGCGCCGCGCCGAACGGCGGCGGCGCTCGTGCGGGGTGTCCGGCTCGCCCTGCAGCATCAGCATCGCATCGAGGCCGGCGAGCGTGGTCGTCGCGCCCGTGCCGGCGGTGCGCTGGGCACCCGGCCCGGAGCCGACTTGGAAGCTCGGGCCGGACTCGGCCCTGCGCGTGCCTCCGACGGAGGTCGTCCCGAGAGGTCCCGGACGATTCTCGACACGCATCGCTTCGATCGCTCCCGACGGGCCGGAGGGGCCCGTGCCGAGTGTCGGTTCGACACGGTTAACGAGCGGTAAAAGCCCCGGCAGAAGCTGCCGGGTCGGCAGGGAACGCGCGGCTCACGATCGGTCCCAAAGGCGCCGCGTCCGAAGAGAGGCCAGCGTTTTCAGCGGGTTGCGCTTTTCGGCCGCCTGGCACGGCGCTGGCAGGAGAGTGCGGGTCCGCAACCCCGAAAAGCCCGGCATGCCCCAGCGCCACGCCCAGATCCGCGATCTCCTGCGCCTCGTCCTGGCGGCCGCCCTGCTCGTGCTCGGCGGCACGGCGGCGATGGCGCTGTCGCGGGTGAAGGACCTCGCGCAGATTGAGGGGGTCCGCGCCAACCAGCTCGTCGGCTACGGCATCGTCGTCGGCCTCAACGGCACCGGCGACACCCTGAACAACATCCCCTTCACCAAGCAGTCGCTGCAGGCGATGCTGGAGCGCCTCGGCGTCAACACCCGCGGCGCGACGATGCGCACGCAGAACCTCGCCGCGGTGATGGTGACGGCGAGCCTGCCGCCCTTCGCGGCGCAGGGCACCCGCATCGACGTCACCGTCTCGTCGCTCGGCGACGCGAAGTCGCTCCAGGGCGGCACCCTGCTGGTGACGCCGCTGCTCGGCGCCGACGGCGAGGTCTACGCGCTGGCGCAGGGCTCCGTCGCCATCGCCGGCTTCTCGGCGGAGGGCGATGCCGCCAAGATCACCCGCGGCGTGCCCACCAACGGGCGCATCGCCAACGGCGCCAACATCGAGCGCGAGATCGCGTTCAAGCTCACCGACGCTCGCTCGCTGCGGCTGTCGCTGCGCAACCCCGACTTCACCACCTCGAAGCGGATCGCCGCCGCGATCAACGACTTCATGGGCTCCGACACCGCCGAGCCGACCGACCCGGCCACGGTCACGATCCAGATTCCGGCCAAGTACAACGGCAACATGATCCGCCTGATCACCGAGATCGAGCAGCTCAAGGTCGAGCCGGACCAGACCGCCCGGGTGGTGGTCGACGAGCGCTCGGGGATCATCGTGATGGGCCGCGACGTGCGCGTCTCCACGGTGGCGATCGCCCAGGGCAACCTCACCGTCACGATCACCGAGCAGCCGCAGGTCAGCCAGCCGGCCCCGCTCTCGAACGGGCGCACCACGGTGGTGCCGCGCACCGGCGTGAAGGTCGACACCGGCGACGGCAACAAGCTCGCCCTGGTCAAGGAGGGCGTGACCCTGCGCGACCTCGTCGACGGCCTCAACGCCCTCGGTGTCGGCCCGCGCGACCTGATCTCGATCCTGCAGGCGATCAAGGCCGCGGGCGCGCTGCAGGCCGACATCGAGCTCATGTGATGCCCCCCTCCCCCAAGCTCCGGAGACACTAGACGATGCTACCGCTCGCAACCTTCGCGGTCTCCGCCGCCATCGGCGTCGGCAAGGCCATCACCGGCGCCGTGGCCGACACGACCTCGAAGACCGCTCAGGCCTCGACGGAGGCCGCCACGAAGAAGGCGCGCAAGACCGCGAACGACTTCGAGTCGATGTTCCTGGAATCGTCCCTCGACCGGCTGACCCAGTCGGAGGGGACCGACGGGCCCCTCGGCGAGAACGGCACCGGCGGCGGCGTCTACCGCTCGATGCTGACCAAGGAATATGCCGGCCAGATCATGAAGAGCGGCGGCGTCGGCATCGCCAACCAGGTGTTTTCCGAGATGATGAAGATGCAGGGCGGCGCCGGTGCCGGCGCGGGGGCGGCCCATGCCGCTTAATCCCGCCTTCCGCGTCTCCGACCGTGCCGGTGCCGACGCCCTCGTCGCCGAGGTGATGTCCACCATGCAGGCGCTGGAATCCGTGCTCGCCGCCGAGACCGGCCATGTCCGCGTCGGCCGCCTGCGCGAGGGTCTGGCCGAGGCGGAGGCCAAGGCGGCCCTGGCCGGCGCCTACCTTCAGGGGCTCGAGGTGGCCAAGGCCAACGCGGTCGCGCTGGCGCGCTTCGCGCCGGCGGGCGTCGAATTGCTGAAGGGCGCCCATCGTCGCTTCGCGCAGGCCGTCGAGGCCAACCAGGCGGTGCTCGGCACGGCGCGGACGGTCTCCGAGGGGCTGATCAAGTCGCTCGCCGCCGACCTCGGCCGCGCCAACACCCCGAGCGTCTACGGCCAGCCGTCGCGGGCGCCCTCCCCCTACGGCCGCGGCAACGCCAGCGGGCCGCTCTCGTTCTCACGCACGCTGTAGATCTCTCACGGCCGTCCGTTGCCGATCCGGACGAAGGTGCGGACCGGCCCGAGATCGGATTCGGTGCGGGTGTCGATCGCGAAGCGCCCCGCCGCCATCGGGGCGACGGCGACCTCGCGGCCGGCGCTCAGGTCGGCGCCGGCGCGGACGCGGCCCGACAGGCGCATGCAGGTCGCGCTGCCCGGTGCGCGCACGAAACCGCTGCCGTATCCCGGGCACGGCTGAGACGTCGCCTTGGGCGGCGCCTTCTCCCATTCGCGGGCCTCGCACGGCGACAGCCCGATCGCGGCGATCAGGATGACGCCGGCGATGCGATGCGATCGCCCGACGACGCCCTGCCCCGCCGCCGGCCTTCCCTGTTCACGCATCGCGGCCCCTGGGCGGTTCGATCGGCCCGCACGTCCCCCTGCCCGGCGCGTCGGGCCATGCGGGGGCGTGCGCGATCCGATGGCGGGCGGGTGCCCGCGCCATGCCGAAGCAGGATAGCCCGCCGGATCGACGACGATCAATCAGTCCCGCTGCGCCGGCGTCAGCTCATGTAGTTCACCAGCGACAGCTTCGAGAGCGACGAGGTGATCTGGTAGCTCGCCTGGAGCCGGTTCTGCATCTCCAGCAGCTTGGAGGCGACCTCCTCGATCGGCGCGCTCTCGACGCCGTCGACGGTGTTCTGCAGCGTCAGCCGCGTCGCCGCGTTCTGGGATTTCGCCGAGGTCAGGGTGCTGGCGGCCAGGCCGAAATCGACGGCGATCGATTCGAGGCTCGGATCGTCCGAGGCCTTGCCCAGGAGGGTGGAGGTCCGGCTCGTCAGGGCCGCGTACCGGCCTGTGACGGTGCTGCCGCTCGGATCGGCCATGCCGTCGACGGCGAGCGCGGCGAAGCCCGCGAGCGCCTTCTGGATCGGCACCTCGTTGGCGCGCGCGCCGACCGGGACGTCGAGATTGGCGCCGGCACGGACCGAGGCGGTGGCGCGCGGATCGGTGCTCGCGGCGTCGCCCTGGTACCAGATCACGGTGTCGGTCGAGGCGGCGTCCTTGTAGGTCGGCGTCGCGCCGGACGTATCGATGCGCTTCGGCGTCTGGCCGGAGGCGGTCGAGGCGGAGAAGAAGTCCTCCGCGGCGCGGGTGGTCGAGCTGGCCGAGAGCGGGCCGGCGGCGGCCGCCCCCAAAGCGGTGGTCAGCGCCGCCTTCATGTTGGCCGCGGTGGTTGCCGCGTCCGCGCCGATGGCGAAGGTGCCGGTCGTGGCCGTGGTGCCGCTCGCCGCCGCGGTGAGCGTCACGCTGGTCTTGGTGCCGTCGTGCAGCGCCAGCTCGATCGTGATGCTGTCGCCGACCTTGGGCTGGCCCGACAGGCCGATGTCGTAGGCCGCATAGGCGCCGCCGCCGAAGGTCGCGTTCAGGACCGGCGTGTTGCCGCTCTGGACGCTGGCGACGGTGCCGCCCTGCGTTGCGGCGAAAGCGTTCAGCCCGGCGGCGGCGGTCGCAGGCGATCCGAACAGGCCGAACGCGGTGGTCGAACCCGCCGGGACGGATGCGGACGCCGTGAGGTCGAAGGATTTCTGGCTGCCGTCGGCGAGATTGACCGTGACGCGGAAGCTCTCTCCGGCGACCGGCGCATGATCGAGCCCGGTCACCGTCGCGGGCGTGGCGGTGTTCGTCGCGGCGGCCGTGATCGCGCCGGTGGCGGTCGCCGAAACGAGGCGGAACCCGAAATTCGCGCGCGTCTCGCCGGTGGTGTCGGCTTGGTCCTCGGACAGCTGGAACGTGTTGCCGGCGCCGGTCGCGCCGAGCTGGAGCCGGCCGAGGCCGTCGGCTCCCAGGTCGGCCGCCTTCTGTTGCGCGACCAGGGTCGCGAGCCCGTCCTGCTTCGGCGTCGTCGTGCTGTCGCCGTTGAGGATGATGTCGGTCGACTTCACCGGCCCGGTGTCGGTGGTCCGGCCGCCGAACAGGTACTGCCCGGCCGAGCTCTGGCTCAGGGCGTCGATGGCGCCGTCGAGGTCGGCCCGGCCGAGCTGGGCGGTGACAGTGGTCCCGACGCCCTGTGGGTTCGTGGCGATGCCGCGGCGCAGGTCGCTCGTCAGCGTCGTGATCTGCTGCAGGCTGGTGGAGGCCAGCTGGACCCGCGTCTGCGCGGCGTCGATCCCGGCATCGTAGCCGTCGAGTGCGCTCAGCGTGGCGCGCGCCGTGAGGCTGCTGCTCCGCCCGGCGCCGAGGCCGCCATAGGTCTCCGCCGTGCGGCCGGTGGAGAGCTGCGTCGTCAGGGCGTCGAGCTGGCTCTTCATCGCGAGGAGCTGCGAGGTCGACCGCGTCGTCAGGTAGCTGCCGGCGGCGAAGGGGCTGATCGTCGTCATGGGCTGTCCCTCAGATCCGCAGGAGGGTGTCGAGCATGTCGCGGGCGGCGGTGAGCACCCGGGCGTTCGCGGAATAGGCGGTCTGCAGGGCGATGAGGTTCGACATCTCCTCGTCCACGCTGACGCCGGCCGACTTCGCGAACCGGCCCTGAGCGGTCGAGAGCGCGACGCTCTGGCCCGAATCGAGGCTGGATGCGTTGGCCGCCGCCGCTCCCTGCGCGGCGATGATGTCCTGCGCGAAGCTCGTCACGCTGGTCGCATAGGGCGCGGCGACGCCGCCGATCCCGCTCGACGACGAGAAGGTCTGCTGCGCGGTGGTCAGCGCGTCGTAGGCGAATTGCGCCCGCGTGGCGCTCGACCCGGTGTTCGCCGGTCCCGGCGCCGTCAGCGCCGCGGTGTTGGCGCCGAGGGCCGGGTTGACGGTGATGCGCTGCGCGAAGCCGGTGAGCTGCGAGCCGGCATCGAACGACCCGGTGAATAGGCCCTTGCCCGATCCGTCGACGAACAGCGCGATCTGCGGGTAGGCGGTGGAGAAGTCGGTCGCGCTCGTCGGCGCGGTCTTCGTCGCCGTGGCGGCCACCACGCTGAGGCCGCCGCTGCCCGACACCGTGACCGTCGCGCCGCTGGCGGTCGCGGACAGCGCCGAGCCATAGCCGCCGCCGAGCTTGCCCAGCGCAAGCTGGACGCCGGTGAGGCCTTTTGTGATGTCGAAGGTCTGCGCTTGCGCAGTCCCGTCGTCGGTCAGGCTCGGGTCGACCGACGTCGAGTCGCCCTTCGACGCGATCAGGATGACGTTGCGCATCGACCCGTTCGCGGCCTTCACCGTGAGGGTCAGCGTGTTGCCGGGCTGCATCCCGGTGAGGTCGATCGCCGTGCCCGCCCCGCTGGCGGTGCCGGTCGTGCTGGTGTCGGTGAGCGCGCTCGCCATCCCGGCGGCGAGGTCGTCGAGCTGGCGCTGCACCTGCGGCAGCGTCGTGTCGCGCAGCTCGAGGTTGGCGGCGATCGATCCGGAGCGCAGCACGCCCGGCTCGCCGAGGTCGATCTTGCCGCCGCCGGGCGTCGTCGCCGTGATGGTGCCGACGCTGCGCTTCGATGGATCGGTCGAATAGGCCGAGTTGGGCCCGAGGGTGGTGCGGCCGTCGAAGCTGAGCGTCGCTGCCGTGCCGCCGGCGACGAGGTTCACGCCGGAGCTGGTCGAGATCGAGACGGTGCCGTCGCGCTGGTCGGCGGTCTGGATGTCCAGGTAGCCGGACAGCTCGGTGATTTTCTGGTCGCGCTGGTCCTGCAGGTCGGCCAGGGTGGAATCGTCAGTGGTCGATTGGATCTTCACGTTGAGGGCGGCGATGCCGCTCAGCAGCGTGCTGGCGCTGGCGGTCTGGGTGCCGAGGCTCGCCTCGATGCCGCTGCGCAGGGCCTGGACGCTCGTCGCGATGCCGTTGATGCTGCCAGCGAGGCCCGAGGCGGCGTTGAGCACCGTCGTGCGGGCGGCGGCCGAGGTCGGGTTCGCGGCCAAGGTCTGAAGCGAGCCGGTGAAGGTGTTGACCAAACCGTCGAGCGCGGTCGCGCTGCCCGGCGTGCCGAACAGCGTGTCGACCTGCCCCGCGATGTCGGCCCTGGTGCTGGTATAGGCGGAGCCAGCGGTCTCGAGGCGGAGCTGCTTCAGGGCGGCGGCGTCGAAGCTGCGCGTGATCGTCCCGGTCGATACGCCGGAATTGCCGACGCCGGACGAGACCGTGGTGATCGTCCGCTTGACGTAGCCGGCGGTGCTCGCGTTGGCGACGTTCTGCGAGACCAGACCGATGGCGGTCTGCGTCGCCTTGAGGCCGGCGGTGGCCGTCTGGAGGGCGTTCAGAGCCATGGCGCCGGAGGTCCTCTCTCACTGCCGCGTGCGGATGACATGACCTCAGCGGATGATGTTGAGCAGGTCCGACATCATCGTCTGCGCGGTCGACATCACCTTCGTGTTGGCCGAGTACGCCTGTTGGGTAACGATCATCTTTGAAAATTCGCTTGCAATGTCCGTGTTCGACGATTCGACGCTGGCGCCCACGATCGTGGACCCGTCGAGGCCGGCCAGCGGCACGCCCGAATCGAGCGTCTGCGCGTAGGTCCCGTTCGACAGCGGCTTGAGCCCGTCCGGATTGATGAAGCGCGCGATGCCGACCGAGGCGAGCTTCACCGAGGAGCCGTTCGAGAAGGCGCCCATGATGCTGCCGTCGGTCCCGACCGAGACGGAGTTCAGGGTTCCGGCTGCGTAGCCGTCCTGCGTCAGGGCGTTCGTGGTCACCGCGCCGGACGCGGCGGCGTACTGGGTCAGCGTGGTCTTGTCGAAGGCGATGTTGATGCTGCCGAGATTAGTCCCGTTCACCGTCATGTCGGTGATCGTCGCGTCGCCGCCGGAGGGCTGGATCAGCTGTCCGCTGCTGTCGAAGGTGAAGCCGCTGCCCGCGTTGGTCCAGGCGCTCTTGGTTTGGTCGGCCGAGCTGTCGGCGGCGTAGAACAGATTCCAGATCGCCGGCTGGGCCGCGGTCGCCGGCGTCGTGGTCGCATCCGCGAGTTTGGCGTCCTGGATCTTCGCCCAGCGGGTGGTGACCTGAACCGGTGCGCCGGTCGTGGTGTAGGCGGTCAGCGACGGGCCGGCGATGCTGCTGTTGACGAACGCGGGAGCGTTTCCGGCGCTGACCTGCTTGTTCGCCGTGGCGGTGCCGTCGGTCGCGGTGACGAGCGCGCTGGTGTCCGGGAGCCCGTTGGCGTCCTCCGGCGTGTAGAGCGCGGATCCACCGGCCTTGGACGCGTTGGTCGTGGCCGGCGTCGCCGGCAGGTTCGCGCCGTAGGTGATCGTGGTGGTCGGCTTCGCCGCCAGCGTCTGGTTGGCGATCTTGATCGGGCCGGAACTCGAGACCTGACCCGTCACCGCATCGTAGTTCTGGCCCTGCAGGTAGCTCCCGGCGCCGTTGACGAGGAAGCCGTCCTTGTCCGGGGCGAAGTCGCCGCGCCGGGTATAGACCGGCGTGCCGGAGAAGGCGGCCTGCCCGTTGGCGTCCCCGGTCTTGGCCTGGACGGTGAAGAACCCGTCGCCGTTGACCGCCATGTTGGTCGCGACGGTCGACGAGGCGATGTTGCCCTGGAGGCTGTTGGTCAGCTGCGACTGGGCCAGCACCGTGCCGGCGACCTCATGCTTCGGCGTCTGCTCAGCGAGCAGGTCGACGAAGCTCGTGTCGATGCGCTTGTACCCGGTGGTCTGCGAGTTCGCGATGTTCCCGGAGATGTTGTCGATGGCGTAGGACTGGGCCTTCAGGCCCGAGACCGCCGTCTGCAACGCGGTGAAGATGTCCATGGCGCGCCGTCTTTCCCGGGTCGGCGACGCGCATGTGGCGGTCGCCTGATCGGGGATCGGCGCGCAACCGCCGTGCCAGGGCCAAGCCCTTGATATCGTTGAGCCGCCGTCGCCGAACCCGGCAGAAACCCACCGTTCCGGTCCGCCGACCCGGCAGCTTCTGCCGGCTGCGGCAGCGTTTACCGGCCCTTATCGTTGGCGCGGTAGAACCCGACGTCGTCCGCGGGACTCGGGACCCACATGCGTGCCAAGCGAACGAGCCTCGTCCACCTGATCTACTTCTCGCGCCTGACCCTGTCGTCGGACGTGCAGGTCCGCACCGGCCAGGTCGGCGAGATCACCCGGCACGCGCAGAAAAAGAACGAGTTCTCGGTGATCACCAGCTTCCTGCTGGTGGAGCAGAACTTCGCCGCGCAGGTGATCGAGGGCGAGCGCACCTCGGTGCACGAGACCTTCAACCGCATCTTCGCCGACGACCGCCACCGCGACGTGCAGATCTGCGAATGGCGCGAGATCACCAAGCGCGAGTTCGTCAATTCCTGCCGCAGCAGCATCCGCTCGTCGACGACCGACCCGCACTTCGCCAAGGCGAACCTGCTGCCGATGTTCCAGCGCGGCACGCCCAAGGCGAGCTCGATCCACGCGCTGGCGCTCGCGCTTCAAGCCGAGGAGATGTCCAAGCAGGGCATCGACCACCTCTTCATCTAAGGCGGGTCATTTCATTCCGGTGCAATCTCCGGGATGGAAGAGAGCAGTTTTTTCATCCCTTTCACCCAATCTCGCGATCGGACCTTGAACCCACGGCCCGCTCCATGCCGCAGACGATGTCATGACCGAGACGCCACCGATCCTCATCATTGACGACCAGGAAAAGCTCCTCCGCCTCATCGTGATGCTGATGAATCGCATCGGCTTCCCGGATGTCGAGGGCGTGACCGACGGCGTCGTGGCGCTGGAGCGGCTGCGCGAGCGGAAATACGCCCTCGTCATCTCCGACCTCGACATGGAGCCGATGGACGGCATCAGCCTGCTGCGCGAGATCCGCGCCGACGACGCGCTGATGAACACACCCTTCATCCTGACCGAGACGTCGTTCAACTTCGAGGACATCAACGTCGCCCACCAGGCCGGGGCCGACGCCTTCATCCTCAAGCCGTTCGACATGGCGGTGCTGAAGACCAAGCTGAAGCAGGTCCTCAACCGCAAGCCGCGCAAGCGCGAGGCGCCGATGGCCTCGGAATCGACGCTCAGCGTCGATTTCCCGATGCTGGGCAAGTACTGATCCCGCGCCGGCGGCCGATCCGCGCCGGCGCTCAGGCCTGGCGCTTCTGGTAGTCCTTGATGTCGGTGAAGCGCACCGCCGGGTAGCGCTCCTCCTCGTAGCGCAGCGAGAAGGCGGTGGTCGCCATGAACACCGGGGCGCCGTCGAGGTCCTTCGCCATGGCCGAGCCGTGCGAATCGATGAACTTGTCGAGCTCGGCCTCCGAATCCGACGCGACCCAGCGGCAGACCGAGAAGCGCGTCGCGTCGTAGTCGATCGGCAGGCCGTACTCGCCCTGGAGCCGCTCCTTCAGCACGTCGAGCTGCAGCGCGCCGACCACGCCGACGATCGCGCCCGAGCCGTCCTGCGGCACGAAGACCTGGACGACGCCCTCCTCGCCCATCTGCTGCAACGCCTCGCGCAGCTTCTTCGCCTTCATCGCGTCGGTGAGCTTGATCCGGCGCAGCAATTCGGGGGCGAAGCTCGGCACGCCGCGGAAGACGATGTCCTCGCCCTCGGTCAGCGTGTCGCCGATGCGCAACGTGCCGTGGTTCGGGATGCCGACCACATCGCCGGCGAAGGCCTCGTCGGCGATGGCGCGGTCCTGCGCGAAGAAGAATTGCGGGGCCGAGAGCGACATCGGCTTGCCGGTGCGCACGAGCTTCGCCTTCATCCCGCGCCGGAGTTGGCCGGAGCAGACCCGCATGAAGGCGATGCGGTCGCGGTGGTTCGGATCCATGTTCGCCTGGATCTTGAAGACGAAGCCGGTCATCTTCGGCTCGGTCGGGGCGACGGTACGCTTGTCGCAATCCTGCCCGCGCGGCGGCGGCGCGAAGCGGGCGAGCCCGTCGATGAGGTCGCGCACGCCGAAATTGCGCAGGGCCGAGCCGAAGAAGACGGGCGAGAGATGGCCCTCGCGGAACGCCTCGAGATCGAAGGCCTTCAGCCCGCCCTCGGCGAGCTCGACCTCCTCGCGCCAGGCATCGGCCTCGCCGTTCTCGGTGAGCAGCCGGTCGAACAGCGGATCGGCGAAGCCGGCGACCGCTTCCGTCCCGGCGTCGTCGGCCGCGTCGAAGCGGCGGACCCGGTTGCCGCCGAGCTCGTAGGTGCCGGCGAAGTTGCGGCCGCGGCCGATCGGCCAGGTGATCGGCGCGACGTCGAGCGCCAGCGTCTTCTCGATCTCGTCGAGCAGCTCGAAGGGCTCGCGCGCCTCGCGGTCGAGCTTGTTCACGAAGGTGACGATCGGGATGTCCCGCAGCCGGCACACCTCGAACAGTTTTCGCGTCCGCGCCTCGATGCCTTTTGCGGCGTCGATGACCATCACCGCGGAATCGACCGCCGTGAGGGTGCGATAGGTGTCCTCGGAAAAATCCTCGTGGCCCGGCGTGTCGAGCAAGTTGAAGACGCAGTCGCCGTACTCGAAGGTCATCACCGAGGTGACGACCGAGATGCCGCGCTCCTTCTCGATGCCCATCCAGTCCGAGCGGGTCGAGACGCGGTTGCGCTTGGCCTTGACCTCGCCCGCGAGCTGGATCGCGCCGCCGAACAGCAGCAGCTTCTCCGTCAGCGTGGTCTTGCCGGCATCCGGGTGCGAGATGATCGCGAAGGTGCGCCGCCGCGCCACCGGATCGGCGGGCGGCCTCGCCTCGGTCTTGGTCTGCGGCTGCATCAGCATCGTCAAAACGGCTCTCGGACCCGCATCCGGGGTCGGTGTCGTGGAGTTTCGGGCGGGCCTGCACACCCTTCGAACGGGGCGACCGACCTTTGCGCCCTCCTCTAGGCGCCCGGCCGCCGCTTGGCAAAGACGGGCGGGCGAAGCGACCGGCTCAGCCGCGGCCGATGAACGGCATCGCTGTGGCGGTCAGCGTCATGAACTGGACGTTGGCCGAAAGCGGCAACCCGGCCATGTAGAGAACGGCCTCGGCGACGTGCCGCGCATCCATCACCGGCTCCTGCCGGATCGACCCGTCGGCCTGCCGGACGCCGGCGGCGAACCCGTCGGTCATCTCGGTGGCGGCGTTGCCGATGTCGATCTGGCCGCAGGCGATGTCGTAGGGCCGCCCGTCGAGCGAGGTCGCGCGCGTCAGCCCGGTGACCGCGTGCTTGGTGGCCGCGTAGGGCGCCGAGTGCGGCCGCGGCACGTGGGCCGAGACGGAGCCGTTGTTGATGATCCGGCCGCCGCGGGGATCCTGCCGCTTCATCATCCGGAACGCGCCCTGCGTGCACAGGAACGCGCCGGTGAGGTTGGTGTCGACGCTGGCGCGCCAATCCTCGAGCGAAACCGCGTCGATGGCGGCGGCCGGCGTGAAGATGCCGGCATTGTTGAACAAGAGGTCGAGCCGGCCATGCGCCGCCGCCACGCGGGAAAACAGCCGATCCACCGAGGCCGGATCGGTGACGTCGGCCTCGACGACGAGCGCGGCGCCGATCTCGCCCGCCACCGCGTCCAGAGC